>NZ_JACJEM010000054.1:0-31945 GCF_014164085.1 Pseudoalteromonas sp. SG45-5
ACTCATATCGCGACACAAAGATAGTGTAGCATTTGCTATGTGGCTCTCCACCGCTGTGGGCACTACGACATCACCAGGCTTCAAATTAAAGAAACCCGTTACAGCAATGTGACGGGTTTTTTGCTGTTTAGAATTTAATAAATATCCAAGAGGCTATACTGGACTCAGTAGTGAAACAAAACAGCTCGAAGGCGAGCCCGCCCCGACGTAAAGATAGTATCCCATTAGCACTGTGGCTCTCCACCGCTATGGGCACTACGACACTCTACTGCGTAGGGCACCGACTTCAAATTCTAGAGAGCCCGGATCTAACGATTCGGGCTTTTTTACGTCTGCAGAAAAGTAAAGTTGGATGAATAATATCAATCTCCATAAGTATTGAAAAACTTATCATCCTATAACGTCATTCTCCCATCGTTAAATTGACCCCATATCGAAGTAATATTGGTATTAACATTTCGAAAAATTATCTGTGTTTGCTCACGCTTTAAAATATTATGTCCTACACTAGGCTAAGTTATCTTTTATAAGGATATTTTATGATATTGTCTATTGGATCTATTTGGGGTACGTTTCGTAATATTGGGTTAACTAAAAAGCTTATTTTTTCTTTTTTATTTGTTGGGTTAATTCCCTTAATGCTTGTTATTGGCCTTGCTCTTTTTAGTTCATCAACTGCGTTAAATAAGCAAACTTATGCTCAGCTAGAGGCTGTAAGTGAAATAAAAAAAAGTGCTATTGAGCGTTATTTTGATGATATAGAGTCCCAGTTACTGTTTTTATCTCAAAGCCCTGAGGTTTTGGTTGCAGCAAATAAATTTATTGAAACATTTAAGGAGTCAGAATCTTCATTTGCCCTAAATGAATCTGAAAAACAGCACCTTGCTGATTTTTATTTGAATAGCTTTAATCCGAAGTACGTTATTGAGAACGAGCAAAAAAAACCACCTACAACGATATTTCCACAACTTTCACAAAAAGCGCTCTTTTGGCAGTATCAATATATAGCCGATAACCCTCATCCTCTTGGTGAAAAAGCGAGCTTAAATCAATCTTCAATGACTAATAGCTATAATTTAGTGCATCTTAAGTTTCATCCTTTTTTATATAATTTTGCAGAAAAGTTCGATTTTTACGATGTGTTTATTGTAGATAATATGTCAGGTAATGTGGTTTATTCGGTCTACAAAGAAGCTGATTTTGCTACATCTTTAACTAACGGCCCATTTTCTAAGAGTAATTTAGCTAAAGTATTTAACCAAGCTAAAGATATTGCTGAAACTGAAGTTGTTTTTTCGGATTACCAGCAATATCTTCCTTCCTATGATGCACCCGCGAGCTTTATTGCTACACCTATTTACACCCAAGGAATTCATACAAGCACCTTGATTTTTCAATTATCTATCGATGCTCTAAATGAAATTATGACTGAACGTGCTGGTTTAGGTGTAAGCGGTGAGACTTATTTAGTTGGGCCTGATTTTTTAATGCGGTCTGACTCTTATCTTGACTCTAAAAATCGTTCTGTTATTAATTCATTTCGTTATCCTGCAGCTGGTGCTGTAAAAACAATTGCAACAAAAGAGGCCTTACAGGGTAAAGCTGGGCAGCAGGTGATCACAGATTACAATGGATCGCTGGTATTATCGTCTTATAAACCTATTTCTATCTTAGGGGTTCAATGGTCCTTACTTGCTGAAATAGATAAGCAAGAAGCTTTTGGTGCCGTATCTCACCTAACAATGTTACTCGTTATTACGCTGATACTTTGTATTGCTGCAATTTTGACTATTGCGGTTTTGTTTTCTCGGACTTTAATTCAACCAGTGCAATTACTAGTTGATACTATGCGCCATGTTGAGCAGCAAGGTGACTTTTCAGTACGCTCCCCAGTGCTTTCCAAAGATGAAATAGGCTCTACAGCAAGCGCTTTTAATAGTTTGTTAGAGGCGTTACAAAGCTCTATTTCGCAAACGAATACTGTAATGAACAAAATGGCTGCAGGAGAGTTTAATCATAGGATAACAGTGGTATGCAAAGGTGAACTTGAATCATTAAAGCAAGCTACTAATAACTGCGCGAGTTCATTAGAACAAGCGATGACAGAATTAAACCATGTTATTGATGATATGAGCCAAGGTAACTTTAGCAGTCAAATAGCAACGCCGATGCAGGGGGAGCTGGCGACCCTTAAATCGAACATAAATGCCTCATTACAATCATTAAATGGCACCATTGGTGAGATAGTTGAAGTAATGGGGCATATAGAAGAAGGTGATTTTAAACAGCAAGTAACCGTAGCCGCAAAAGGAACACTGGGACAATTAAAAGAGAGTGTGAATAATTCGGTACAAGGTTTGTCAGGAGCAATTACCAGTATAAGCGAGATAATGAGCTCGTTACATGATGGTGATTTTTCTAAGCGTATTGAGCAGCCTATGCAAGGACAATTAGGGCTTCTTAAAAATGATATCAATGCTAGCGTTGATAATTTAGCTCTGATAATAAAAGACATTAGTAATGTAATGGCGGCAGTAAGCCAAGGTGATTTTAAAAAACAGGTTGATTGTAGTGCAAATGGTCAGTTGTTTGCGTTAAAACAAAATATTAATGATTCTATTATGAGTTTAGATAGTGCTGTGGGTGATATATCAAATGCGATGCTAGCGATCAGCCAAGGATGCTTTGATAAAAATATTGATACCATAATGAACGGTCAATTAGATTCATTAAAATATGATATTAACAGTTCAATAAACAATCTGAGTGTTGTTATTTCAGAGCTTGCACGGGTAATGGCTGCTATGCGTAATGGTGACTTTAGTCAGCAATTAGAAACGCCAATGCAAGGGCAGTTGGCCCAATTACAACGTGACGTAAACAGCTCTTTAACTATTACTGGTGATGCAATCAGCGAAGTGACGGGAGTACTAAGTGCGTTAGCGCAAGGAAATTTAGATAAGCAAGTTCAATCTGATTATAAAGGCGTTTTTGCTATTTTAAAAGAAGACGTTAATCAGACTATAGAAAAATTAACCAGTGTTATTATGAGCATTCAAAATAGTGCAAATCAAGTTTCGCAAAGTGCATCTGAAATAGCTTCAAGCAACGTTGAAATCAGCCAACGAACGGAAGAGCAAGCTGCAAACTTAGAGCAAGCCAGTGCTAATAGTAAGAATATGCTCGATGAGATTATACAAATTGCGAGCCAGTCCTCTGAAGCAGTTAAATTAGCAGGTAAAGCACAAACTTCGGCGGCTGAAGGTGGTGAGCTGTCAATACAAACCGTAAGCGCGATTGTTGAAGTAAACAACTCAAGTAAAGACATTAATGAGATTGTTTCAGTTATTGATGAAATTGCCTTTCAAACAAATTTATTAGCCCTTAATGCTGCAGTAGAAGCTGCGCGTGCAGGTGAACATGGTCGCGGTTTCGCTGTGGTCGCAAATGAAGTAAGGCAGCTTGCTGGACGCAGTGCAGAATCCGCTAAACAAATTAAAAGGATAATTGGAGACAGCAATCAAAAAATAAATCAAGGAACAACTTTAGCTAATACATCGGGCGAAAAATTAAAACAAATAGTTAGTGCAGTGGAAGCTGTAAATTATATGATTATGTCAATTAATGACTCTACGAGTACTCAGCAACAGGCTATTAAGGAGGTAGATACTGTTGTGCAACGCTTAACAACTTTAATTCAAGAAAGCTCAGCTATTACTGAAGAGACAATGGCTGCAGCAAAACAAATGGCTGATCAGGCAAATGATATGCGTAAATTATTACAATATTTTTCGCTTTAAATATTCAGCATGTTAATTTTAACTGAGGGTTTAAAGACAAAAAATGTCTTTGTATTATAAATTTGCAGGTGTTTTTAGGTATATTTTGGCTCTGAGCACCGCTTCGGTTACTATCGTTACAAATTAAATACTGACTGCTACTTATGAACACGTTAAGCGCTAAACAAAATATTCAAGCAATTGTTAAAGCTATTAAAACGGAAGAAGCACTGCTTCGTCAAAAGCATCCATTACTAGCTCATCAAAATACGTTAGGGCTAATTATTTTACTCTTGTCACTGAGTGCATTAATAGGTGTTGGCGTTTTATATTATCTAACCATCATACCGGCTTGGATGTGCATCATACTTGCTGCAATTGCAGCGTCTATCTCTCATGAGCTTGAACACGACCTCATACATAAACAATACTTTAGTAATCAACCACTCATGCATAATTTTATGATGCTAACAGTATGGTTAATGCGGCCAAATACTATTAGTCCTTGGTACAGACGTAAAATGCATTTACACCATCATAAAACATCAGGCACGCAGCAAGATTTAGAAGAACGCTTAGTTGGCAATGGCATTAAAAACCCGTTTTTACGTGCTTTAGTTATTACTGATGGATTGCTAGGGTTGGTTATTTCTCAAAAACGCTTTAAAAAAGAAATTGATGGCTTTAGTTTTATGAGTGTTTTTAATGCAGGATTCCCAATAGCGACAGCGTACTTTATTATTTTATATAGTGTAATAGTGTTCCATATTGTTAATTTATTTATGCCACTTTCAATAAATTCAGCTAGTTGGTTATTAAGTACTATAAACGTGTTTGAATTTTTAATGGTCGTGCTTATTGTACCTAATATCATTCGTTCTAGTTCACTTAACTTTGTTACTTCAAGTATGCATTACTATGGCGGCGTTAATAATATGCTAGAGCAAACACATGTATTAACGAGCCGTTTATTTATGCCGTTTCATTTATTTTGTTTTAACTTTGGCCACACACATACTATTCATCATTTTGTGCCAAATCAGCCGTTTTATCTACGCCAAATGCTCAGTAAAAAAGCGCTTAAAGTAATGAAACAACACAACGTGCGTTTTAATGATTTTGAAAGTATTAAAAATGCAAACTTATACAATCATTAATTAACCAGAGTTTCATTTAGAAAAATGTACTAAATGCCGCAAACAAGCTCTGTTTTTAAATGTACCTACCTCTATACCTAAAGAATGGAACCGCTACCGTCAGTTATTTCTAAGTACTTAACAAACTTAGGGACGTTAGTGAATAGAGTATAGATCTTGCTAGTTTGACGCTGCTGTAATGCTATTACAGTAGTGAGCGGTATCGCAGTCTTACTTGGTTATTGTTTTTAAGTGAAAGCACGCCCTAGGGGCTGTTGACCTTTCAGGGTTAAAATTTGTTCAATCTAGGGGCGATTTAATCGCGGCGTGAGGTTTGTAACCTAGTGGGCTAAGTCAAAACCGAGCAACAAAGAGTTAATCGTCCCTAGAAAGAATCCAAAGGGCAGCGCATGTTTGGCATTTATACTGCGTTATCGCCTATTTATGCTGAATAAATAATGTTTTTAATACAGCACAGTTTAGGGGAGAGTATTATGTATTACTTAAAACAATAATAAAAAAGCGTTTATCCTACCAATCCGCAATGATACTTAACCTGAACTCTGGTTAAGAGATTTACTAACGTATTGAATCATGGTGATATTTAAATTTATTTTTTCTAGCCAGAGATTTTCAGTGAAAACAAGGCGAATTTACGCGTCAATAGCGGGCCTATTGCAAATAAATTCAACGCAGTTAGCGCTGAAAATAGCTGCTCAAGATAGATTTATTATCCAGAGTTCAGGTTACTGAATCAATTTGAGGATTAACCCGACGCTAACTGCGTTAAAATTTCTGATATAGAACAAAAACAACGAAATATAGTCTTGTTATCGACAAAGTTTTCTTACCTCAAAATAAACCTCTTAATTAAGTGAATTGGTATTAAAGAGATATTATTGTCAGATTTATTCATAGCAGTATTTACAAATGTGGGTGTTATTTTAGTTTTAATCCTAAAAGTACCAAAGGTTTTTATAAGCTTAATTTGGTCTTTGACTTTATTAGGTTTTTTTATTTTTTACTTTATTTAAAAGTGTTGAGGCTGGTATAAGTTGATATTTACATCATGGCGAGATGAAAAGTCAATGCTTTAAACTTTGTGTTCCGATCTTGTGTAATAAGCTGTAATAGGCCTTTGTATTAATAGCTGTTAACTTAAATCTTACTGAAAAATATAAATACAGTAAATTTTATTTTAATAGTTAATATAAGGAAAATCACGATGTGTACAGATTTCTCAATTAAAGCCGTAAATTCTAACTTTCAAAAAAGTATTCCAGTGATAGGCCGCTCAATGGAGTTGGGGCCAGATTTAAAATCAGAACTATTTTTTAGGCCTAAAAAGTATATATATAAGCAAATTACCTTAACATCGAGTCAGTCAGATTTACAGGATGACTCTGCACAATTCGTTCTTCGCGACGATATTGATGTTATTAATAAACACCTTCTTGCTTGGGCTGGTGATTATGGCTTTGTTGCTATGAATGGGTTTGAGCTTGCTATAGCTAAAACGTTAGGTGTAGAAGAGACATTTGCGAATATCGTCACTAACGGATTAAACACAGAAGGCTTAACTACCGGATCTATGGTATTAGCGCAAAGTGAGTACCAGTATCCAATATCAAAAACTTGTAACAATCAAGATATTATTTACTACCCTAGCCTTCCTGCGTGGATATTATCAAGTTGTAGCACTTGCCAAGATGTTATTAATGGATTGGACTATGACAAATTGGTGTTAAACAAAGGTGGATCTGATTTAAAAGAATGCGACTCAGATAAAAAAGATAAAATTTTAGTTGTTAGTCCTTTTTCTAAAGCTCCAAATGCAATGAAGTTTCATTTTCCTGTGCATGATGCTGAAGGGAATAGCATTGTTTTAGAATATGCTCAAGGGAAGCTAACCATAACAGACCTTAATCCAATCGGTGTTCTTACTAATGATCCTTTAATTGCTTGGCAACAAGAAAATGTTCGTTATAACTATGTAAATGTAATGCCATTTAATTTTCAGAATGAACAAGGAGAGCCAACGACACCGAGTGTAAGTGCATATGAAAGTGCAGCCTCTAATTTTCAGTGTAATTCCTATGCGCAAGGAACTGGATTTTCAGGTGTTCCTGGAAGTTCAACACCCGTGGATCGTTTTGTGAGAGCGGCAATGATGACTAATTTTTCATTTCCAGTTACACAATTCACGTCCCAATATGAAATAGATGAAGCGAATGATTTTAAGTCTAATGTAGCCAAAGATGCTGAATTAATGAAAGAAGTGCCCTCAATAAACAACAATATTAAAGTAGGAAAAGAAGATGCGACTACGCTGGCTTTTCATATATTAAATACGGTCGATATTCCATTGGGAACAAGTCGAGATTCACAAGGCGAAAACGTCCATGATTTCACACAGTGGGTTACTGTATCTGATTTAAAAAATAAAATATTTTCAGTTAGAATGTACCAATCACCACAAGTGTTTAGGATTAATTTGATGGAGTTAGAGCTTGAAGGTTTAAAAAATTACACTCATAAGTTAGACACAAATATTAAATCTATGGATATAACAACCCAAATAAATAAAAACTCTTAATCTTATATGTGAAAAATAAGTGCTAGATAGGTTTCATTTTAAAATTAATAATAGCTTTTTTTGAATTCCTATTTAGCACGAACTCTGGCTGAGGATTTACTAAATTTTTGAATTGTAATGATATTTAAATTTTTTTAGCTAGGTATATTCAGTGAAACAATAGAGTGGGTCTAGGGCGTGTTGATCTTTGTGGATTGAAATTTGTTTAATCCAAGGGCTATTTAATTGCGGCGCGAGATTTGTAATCGAGTGGGCTTGGTAACGGCTCCTGCGTTACTCTAGTGGCTTACTATCCCTGTAAGAATAAGTAAAATCCGAGCAAAGCTTCGGCGTCCTGCTCACGCCCCTTACCTACATCCGTTAAGACAACAAAGAGTTAGTCGTTTCTGAAATAACCTAAAGGGTACGCATGTTTGGCATTTATGCTGTAGAAAAGCGGCCAGCGACAGCCGCTCTTAAGTTATTGCCTAAGTCACTTGATTTATAGTTGCTGCCGTTTAGCCCAAAATGATACATCGCTCCAGCGCTGCTCTTTGTTGTAAAACTGCAGCTTTAAATTTAAGTATTGCTCAAATTGGCGAGCTAGATCTTGCTGATATGTTTGACTGTTTGTATTAAAGCTATTAGTGCTAGTTGAGTTGCCTATGATGGTTGCCACCTGGCAACCTGAGGTCATAGCAAAACCAAGGCCCATTGATGAAATAGGATCAAAAGCACAGGCAGCATCACCAACAGGTAAGTAGTTTTTTATATGCGTAAAATGGTTAAAGTGTGTTCCCGCAGGTCTGATCCATAGGTTATCATCAATAAAGTATAAACCTTCTATTCTTCTAGACATATACTCACTCTTTTCGAGGTGGTTTTGCCATTGTTGTTTTCGGTTTAATTTCATCTTTGAAATTAACTCGAAGTCACTAAAATAGGTAACAACAAGAATGCGATCGGATAGGGCTGCACTATACCACCAGCCAAACTCGTCACTTTCGATAAGCTGAATTTGCTCAAGTAATGTGGTGTCTATTTTATAAAAAGCTCCAACTCCAGTTAGTCGGTCGTATTGCGTAACAGATGCACCTAAAGATTTACTCAGCGACGAATTTCGTCCAGAAGCATCCACTAGGTATTTACAAACTATTTCAAACTTGCCCCGTTCAGGATGACTAACTTCAACAAGGTAACGGTCATCTTGTAATTGCGTCACTATTTTGCTTTTAGTTCTTGGAAATACAATGCCGCCACGGCTTAGTACATTTTCAAGCAGTGTTAAATCAAATATCTCTCGATTAACTTGAAAAGTTGCTCGATCTGGCGCAAAAATAGCGTGCCGATTGGCAGACTTATCACTGCCCCAAAATGCACTATTGCCTTGTGTGGGAGTAAAACAATTAGAAGCAAAGCTAGATTTTGGGACTTGCAAATAATCCAATACCGAAAAAATGCTTGCGGAGACGCTTTCACCAATTCGAAGTCGTTGTAGATCAGACCCTTCTATTAATGTTACTGATAAGTCTGTGTGATTGAGCAAGTTTAATGCGGTGCAGGCCCCACTGGGGCCTGCACCAACAACCAGCACATCACATTCGTGTGCATTAATCATCTTAATTACCGTCTTGTACGAGTACCACTGCGTGGTACGGATCTACCTGCTGGTTTCGCCGTAATGGGTTTAGACATTTTCTCTTCTAGTCCTTTAAGCAATGCTTTTGCTTTAGAGCAGCCAGATGAGAGATGGCTTTTAACATCTTCTGGAATGTAAAAAACAGGGATATCTGTTCCATTATCTTGTAGATTTCCGGTAATATCAGATACGGGGACGTCTTTATAAGCGAATAATTGGTGGTTACGCTCAGTCTCAGTAAAGAACGGGAAATTAGGTTCTTGAGCGTTTTGATTACGAATAAAGCCAAGTGCAGACCAATTTTCCACCATTTGCACAAAACTATTAATACCCCGTGCATAGTTCACTTGTTGGCCTGCTGGTAAATGGGTAGCTGATTGATCATCTAACTGATTTGTTAGTACATCCCATGGGCTTTGTGGTGGCCACCAGTAACTGTAATAACTAGGTGCGAGGGGCACCATATGCGGGTTTTCTTCTGTCCCTTCATTGACTTTATTAATTGTTGGCTCAGTGAAGTTAACATTTTGAACCGTACAATTGAAAAAGTCAGCCTGCCATGGACAGGCCATGCGTTTGGTTAAATCACCAGGTTGGCACCCACCACCTTCACATTCATCACGATCAGGGGTTAAGCCGCTTGGGAAACCATTGCCCATACTTTGATCTTTAATAACATAAGGTGCCGCGTAAACTACCGGATTTTGTAAACTCCAAGTGACTTCAATACCTGGACACATTGGCAAACCAACACAATTACCAGCACTGCCTTGGTCAGCTTGAAATACACCAAAACTATCTAGTGCTGATGTGGTTGAGGGTGGTTTTTCATTTGAGAAATTCCCACTGGCCCATTGGCTTAATAAGAAATATTGAGTCTGAGTTAAGGTTAGAAACTTATCGACAATATTATCTTCGGCATTACTGACAGAGTTACTGCCTGAATTCATCGGCATTAATGGCAGATGGCCTTCAGCTCCATGTTCAAACAGCTGTTGATTGGTTTGTTCAAAAGGTGGTGTTTGTTGTACTGTAGCTAGATCGACCGGCCTTCTGAAATATTTAAAGTATGCTTGCCTATTATCTTTGTTCTCTTGTGAGTTATCTTTAAAGTCAAAAATATTTGACACGAATGCCGACATTGATTGAACGTTAGAAACCCACTGGTAGCGGCTAATACGCTGAACTATTGGTTCAATATCACGATAATAGCTAGCTTGATAAGACGGTTGAAATTCTCCGTTGCTATACATCTCTGAACATAGGTTTTGCTCTCGAATTGCAACGTCAAACATAGTGTCACTCAAATTAGAAATGTTTACAATTTCTGGTGCAAAATCGGGCGATCCTATAATTATCCATGCTGATAGTTTTAATTCTTTACCGTCGTTAAAGGTGATGGTGCAATAGACCGTGCCATCGGCCGTATCATCATGCCAAGTATCAGCACCACCGTATGACTCTAGTGGTTCATTACCGCCTGCACTACCGTAGCCACCAATTACAATTAAACGGCCTTCATTATCAGTTAATATATCACCCAAAGATTTAATTTCAGTCCCTTGGCAGGGTGGTGGAGGAAAGCTGACGGGGTAGTTATTGGGGGCACCTGTTTTATCAAAGGTTGCTTTGGCGTTTGCGCCGAATATTGTTCTTGGTCCTGGATCAATAATTAAGCTGTGGCGATTGGTCTCAGCTGCATTACGCAAAGGCGTGCCGCGACTATCGTAGCTATTATCATCTCCTAACAGTAGATTACCTTGTAATTCATTGAATTCGTACCAAGCCGCTTTTTTATTCGCAATGTGTACAGTCCATGTGATCGCTTTTACATTATCATTTGTTAAAGTGAGCTCGTTATTGTCTTCGTCAATAATTTTAAACGGCTGCCCTTGTCTTCGGATCTGTCCTTTGGAATCCTTAAAGTTGCTTACTGGGCTATCGATTTTATTGCCCCATTCATCGGCTTCAAAGGGTAAACCACCTATTTTATCCGGTGCTAAATAAAATTGGCCTTCGCTATTGCCAAGTCTAGCCACACCAACAGAAGGGTGAAGTGAATAGTTCATATTTATATCCTTTAGATACATTAACTACTGTATATAACAAAGCACCTGTTAAAAATAATTTTAACAAAGCTCACTAATTGGGCTGAAAAAGTATCAGCAGAGTAAATAAATGTAGCAGCAAAGTAGGAATAAACATATTTCACTTTATTACACGACATAGCTTCGCTTTGATTTTTCCAAGTTTAAGCACGGGCCTTTGTAATGCTCTAAACTGCCGTATTATGGGATTGAGGTTAGCGCAGCTTTATTGTAAATGTCGCTTACGAAAGCTATCTTTTTAAGTGGTGAGTTAAGCGAGTTTATGCGCTTTTTTATAAAGCTTATTAAGATTTAAAATAGGTTGCTTGATTAGTCATCTTTGCGAGCCTTATATCGCTATGTTTATTGGGGTGAAGCAGGCTATAGATAAGTCTTATGAAAGTTTAAGCTGTTTGGATAAAAATAAGGTTGTTACATCAGCTATTTTAATAAGTGACTCTTTATCTGTATGGGTCCATGATACTTTTGAGCCAACACTTTCGCAGCAAACAACACCTAATGGCCTTTTGTCGATAAAGAAAATATAATCAAGTAAGGAACACACATTACAGGGTTCAAAGTATACTTTAGTGAAATCTTTTGTTATTTCATTATTTTTTGCATCAGAAGCATCAAGTACTTGGTTGCTTAAAATATAGTTAAAGTACGCAGGAAAGTGCTGAGCCTTTAAAACCATGTCCAGAATTACCTCATCATTTTCATCAAGGCACATTAAACAATTTATTGCCGTATAGTCGTTATTAAATAGCCAAAGACTGACTCTATTAGCATTTGGGATGAGTCTTTTTAATTCTCTACAGGTTTGGTTTAGCTTTAATTGACTAGAAATATTAGGATCACTTATTTTAACTGCTAAATTTTTGAGAGTGGTTTTTTTTTGGTTATATACATTGAGAAGGCTATTGAGCTTTTCTTTATCAAATGGTTTCATTAAATAACCATCCATACCAATGTTTAGATAATGCTCAATATCTTGCTTCATTGTATTGGCGGTCATCGCGATAATAGGAATTACTGTGTTTGTTTGCTTAGATCTGATTAATTTAGTCGCTTCTACTCCATCCATTTCAGGCATTTGAATATCCATGAAAATTAAATCAACAGAATTAGCGAAAAAATAGTCAACACACTCTTTACCATTTTCGGTGATCACTATATTAGCATTGTGAGCTTGTAGCATTTTACTGACTATAATTTGATTTACTTTATCATCGTTTCTTCCTGTGTTTATATATCTAATATAGGAGTTATTACATAAGAATAGCAACTTTGTTACTTAAATTAGGCTAAAAGTTATAGGTATTAAATTACTCACTTTATACTTTTATATTCACTTATTTTTGCTTCTTTTCTCATTAATTTTTTCTTAAATTAATTGTGCGTAATTTAGTTATAGAACGTAGTAAGAAATGTTTATTAATGGGTATCGTATTGTTCGAGGAAGAGTTCAAAAATATATCTACAGATAAGTTTATTAATACGTTGGACAGTCATTATTATTTGCAGCAGTAGGATTTAAATAGGTTAGGGGATATTAGCTTTTTATTACTTACGCGGTTTTTACATGTTTGAAGGGCTGAAATGAAGTTAATTTACGTTGATGATAACTTGCCGGGAATAACCCGAAAGCGAGATGATAAAAGCTGGATTTATTATGATCCAGCAGGTAAAAAAATAACGATAAAACAAGAAATCACTAGGTTAAATACCTTGGCATTTCCACCTGCTTATAAAGATGTATGGCTTTGCCCTGAGGAAAATGGGCATATTCTAGCAACAGGGTACGACACAAAAGGAAGAAAACAGTACCTATACCATCCCGAGTTTAGGGAGCAACAAGAGCTTAAAAAGTTTGAAGCATGTGCATTATTTGGCAATAAGCTTACGCTATTAAGAGCAAAGCTGGCGGAGTGCCTACAGGGGAATGAACTCGATTACGAACGTACTTTAGCCGCTGTTATTAGATTAATGGATCTAGGGGCCCTGCGTATTGGTTCGAAAAAAAATGCCAACAAGAATAATAGCTTTGGTGCAACAACATTGCGTAATCGACATGTAAAGCTAACGGGAAAAAGAATTCGCTTAAAGTATAAAGCGAAGTCAGGAAAGGTAAGGGAGGTAAATATAACCGACAAAATATTAAGTTCTATTATCGAAGATCTACAAGATTTACCTGGACAGATCTTATTTCAGTATGTTGATGGCTCCCAACACACGGATGTGACATCACGAGAGGTAAATAATTTTATTCAGCGTGTTATGGGGGATCAATTTAGTGCAAAGCACTTTAGAACTTGGCGAGCCAGTGTATTAGCGTTTGAGACGCTGTACAAAGCAAATGGTAAGGTTGCTCTTAAAGAGCTGCTAGATGTTGTTTCGAGTAATTTAGGAAATACCCCAGCAATTGCGCGTAATTCATATATTCATCCAAACCTCATTGAGTTATGTAAAGAAGATAATGAAGCTCAGCAGCAGTTTAGAGAAAGCTTAAAATTACCGCGTAAAACAAAGTACTTGAGCCGCTATGAACGAGGCTTTTTAGCTTTTCTTAAATAAATATTTTAATTTTTAAAAACATTGTAAAGCTGTAATAGTCATTAAGGCTAGTTACAGCTTATAAAGCAGCATGTCTTAAATTACTCTTTCATTGAACGCCATGCAAATGTGGAGGCTGCAATAACAATTGCAATAGCTGCACCTAGATAAAGGGTTTCTATTGTACCGCCAAATTCAACAGCGTGTTCTAAGAATAGTATTACTAATACAACAGAAGTGACTTGTACTAAGGTTATTTTTAAGTCATGGAAATCTTTAATATTAAAAGCTGCTAAAAACTTACTTTCGTGAGAATTAGATGGCGTTATAAACAATCGATATAAGCTAATAGCAATCACCTGCAAGGTAATCCCAATTAGCAGTAAATCAAGAATTTTAAGCAATTCTACAATCAGCGCTTTACCTCCTTTTGCTGAATCAGGCAGATTTAATAGCGTTGCCTTTACTGTGTAAAACACAATATTAATACACGAAACATAAACTAATAAAGAGGATACTGCGGCAGTTATAACGGCTATTACGACTAAAAAACGACTTGTTTGAAATATATTTTCCATTTTACTCAAATTTATAAGGTTATATCGACTACGAGTAGCATAGTTTAAATTAGATTTTCTTTATAGAGTTTTAATTTTAGATTTTAATAAGTAACCTGAACTCTGGATAATAAATCTATCTCGAGCAGCTATTTTCAGCGCTAACTGCGTTGAATTTACTTGCAATAGATACGCTATTGACGCGTAAATTCGCCTTGTTTTCACTAAAAATCTCTGGCTAGAGAAAATAAATTTAAATATCACCATGATTCAACACGTTAATAAATCTCTTAACCAGAGTTCAGGTTAAGTACGTTTATTATTCGGTAATTTCATGAGTTGAGAGTCAAGTGAATTTTTTACAAAGCTGTAGCAATATTTACTTATAAAAATTTTACAGCTCTATATTTTTTATTTTAAAACTTTGTTTTATAGTGCTTTTATTTTTGGTTTGTAATTTGCTGATATTCCTATGTAATCAATTAAATTAATAAAGGAGTTATTATGAGTACTGTTATTACTGGGTTATTTGAAAATGCATCTCAAGCAACATTAGCTATTTATAGATTAGAAGCATTAGGAGTAAATGAAGCGGATATTAGTATTGTAGCTAACAACTCGTATGCTAAGGACGATTTTGCAGTAGATGAAGGTACTAAAGCTGCTGAAGGTGGTTTGATTGGCGCTGCATCAGGTGGTGTTTTGGCTGCAATAATTGGTGGTTTTACTGCTGTTGGCTCTGTAGCTACAGGCGGTGCAGGATTGTTAGTAGCAGGACCATTAGTTGCCGCATTTGCAGCCGGTGGCGCAGGAGCTGCTATTGGTGGTACATTCGGTGCCGCAATTGGTGCTCTTATCCCTGAACATGAAATTAAATTTTATGAGGATGCAATCGAAAAAGGCTCTGTATTAATTGGTGTCAAATACAACAGCGACAACAAAAATAGTATTGAAGAAGTGCTTAAAAGCGCAGGTGCTAGCAATGTCTCTAAAGCGTAATTTATAGCCTTATAAACACTTGCTAAACCTTATATATTACTAAGTAAATTGCTTTTAGCTTTACGCAGTACATACCTTTAAAATAAAGTGGGTACTGAATTTTAATTACCTCAGCGAGGTTACTACAAGCCCGCTGAGGTACTTCGTTTTAGTTAACCAATACTTTTTGCATATAGTTTTGCTTTGGTAAGGAGCATGCTTTTATTAAAGCTACTTAATAGCAATCTGCGTAAGCTTTTGAACAATTTAAGGAATTAAACTACTCCATAACGTCGTTAAAGTTTTATTTAGAACAGTTAGATATAAAAATTCATTCTCGTTATAGTGCCTTTATAACTACAAATAAATTTTCTGAATTATAGTTGTTATTTTTATAAAAAGGCCAAATCACTTAATGATTTGACCTAAAAATTGCATTATTCAGCTATTTAAGTTTTACAAGTATTACTGTTTTTTCTCACTTGGTGCTGGCTGACCGTATTTAGGCGAGCGTGGACCATACAATAAACCATTATACGTGTCGGACGAAAGTAAGCGTGTTGAAGTCATCGCTGCAATTTCAAACCCTTTATCAGTTACTGTTTCTGCAATTTGATTAATGGCAGCTACAACAAGCATACCAATAAGGCCGCCACCGCCATTATTTTGTTGCTCAGCAGAAGACGCTCTTGCTTTGCCTTGCCATAATTGATCACCTGTACGTAAATCGACGAGTGAAGCTGAAACAGTTACTGCCGTTTCGCTAGAAATGACAACGTAGTTGGTACCGTATTCTTCAATAGTGATATAAAGTGCAGAATCTGCACCAAAAATCTCATGTAATTTTTCTACGGGAACTTGATGTACATCACTTGCAACGGTAAGGCCATTTCCTTTGAAGGTTTGTTCAACTAAAGCGACAGGAAAAACATAAAAACCTGACTCAGCAATAGGCGCTACCATTTGCGTCATTACACTATAGGGTGCAATTACCTCAGGAGTATTATTAAGCGGTGGCAAAATAATTATTGAATGAGGATCTGCTTGCTTAAACGCAGTGTAGTCATGTGCTGGTGGAAGCGAAACACAGCCAGCTAGTAGTACCGCTAATACAGCTGTGATACAAGATTTTAAGTTAAACATATTAAGCACCTTGCGCTGATTTTAGAAGAAAGTCGATGTACTGAACTGATTCTGGAAAAAGTGACTTTTCAGTTTCAAAATGAGTTGTACCTTGTGAAGAGTTGCCTGTTTCAAAGTACAGCATACCTAAATGAGCATGTAGACCAGGTGCAACAGCTTTATTTCTGTTGGTCGCGTCTGCAATAGTTTGCTCAAGCATGCTAATCTGTTCTTCAACGGTTATCGTATCGGCTTTTAAAAATGCATACACTGCTGTATTGTATCCGCCATAGTAATAGATGGGCTCTTTTGTTGCGTTACAACCTGTAAGTGCCGCAAATATGACTGCAAGGGGAAATAACCTTTTCATTATTTATTGCCCCACTGACCAGACTCAATGCCAGTAACAAGTTTATTGACTACTTGGCGAATAGCTAAATCAAGTACTTTTCCGTTTAATGTTGCATCGTATGAGGCTGTGCTGCCAAAGCCGATTACTTCACGCTCAGATAAACTGTATTCACCAGCGCCTTGCACCGAATAAATGACTTCTGATGTAGTCACGTCAACAATGTTTAATGTAACTTTAGCATAAGCGATTTGTGATTTTCCTTTGCCAAGTAGGCCAAATAGTTGACGGTCGCCAATAGCTTTGCGACCAAACTCGGTTACGTCACCAGTAACCACAAATTTTGCGCCGCTAATAACTTGCTTTGCTCCCGTTAGCTTTGCTTCTTCTGCAAGTGCGGCCATGTTATCGCGATCAAGAACACTAAAACGATTTGTCTGTTGCAGGTGGCTCATCAATGTTGTTTTTGCTTGGCTGCCTAGACGGTCTTGCCCAGATGAAAATATACCGTTTTGAAAGCTTGAGCGATTAACAAATTGGCCAACAACCAACTTACTCTTTGTTCCTGTGTAGGTGGTGTTATAGCTAGCAACCGTAGGTGTTTCTACGACTTTTGATGATGTAGTGGCACAGCCCGCTAAAGTAGAAGCGGCAGCGGCGGCAATTAAAATTGTTTTTATGTGCTTTTGATTTATATACATAAGTTATTTATGTCCATTTAGATTGTTGAAGAAGTAATTTTTTGAAGAAACGCCTAGTTTGTATATTTTAATACGTTAGTTACTAATTTATAACGTAGATTCAAATTTACTTTATATACAAAAGTTAAGATAAATACAATTTTATATATACTTTATAGGGACATAATAGAGAACAGTATTCGCTCAACTAGTGCTAAAAAAATCAATTAGCTAGCTTTAAAGAGGGTGCAAGTGTTCAATAAACGCCTTAATTGTTGCTCAATTATTGAAGGGTTCTTTATGATTAAATTTTATTTCCACAATTTCCCTAATCCAATCAAGGTTGCACTTTTTTAGAAGAGGGTGGTCTGGCGTTTAAACTTGTCCCTCTTGATATTTTAAAAGGTGAACAGCATACACAAGAGCTTAAAGCGATTAACCCAAACGCTAAAGACCTGCTATTGTTGATAGGGAAAATCGTGTGTTCGATTAGGATGCGATTTTAATGTACCTTTCTGAAAACTATGCAAAGCTAAAATGTAAGGCGGAAGGGCGCATTGAAATACTGTCATAGTTAATGTTTACGCATAAGGTTTAGGTCAATATTCTGGTCGTTATTTTCGTCTGATTCGAACAAACTAACTTCTTGTGTATGCAGGTTTACGCTATTTCTTTTTAGGGCGATATATAAGTCTGAATGAATATAGATGCCTGCTGTTCCCGATGTCATTCCTGCAATTTCAAACCATGAAAGTAACTGACGTTTCCTGCCTGCAAGTTCAAGCCTTATATCGCGCTTTTTAAATATAACGTCTAGGTCGGCAAGCATGGCCATTACACTTAAATCTAAGTGAGTAAAGCAGGGCACGGCATCAATTATTACACACTGAATGTCGTCTTTTTGTCTTGCGTATTGCTCTAGTAACCTGCGTTTAAAGTAGCTGGCATTAAAATAAGTTAAGGGCGAATTAAAGCGATAGATAAATACGCCTTGTACCGATTTTGCTTTATCTGTGGCGTCTAAGCTTCTTACTACGCCGTTAATATCTACGCCGAGTATGTTGTCGGTTGGGCGCATTACGGTGCGAATAAACTGAAATAACCCCAATAATACAGCGAGTGTGATCCCTGGTATCACGCCAATAAATAACACGGCAAGCAATGTAGCTGAGGCGAGATAAAATGCTTGCTTGTCTTTGCGTTTTAGTTGCCAAACGGCCTTTAAATCGAGTAAGTGAACTGAAGCAATAATGAGCACAACGCCCAGTGCAGCACTGGGAATAAACTCAAGTGGGGCTGTTAAAAATATCGCTATTATAGCAATAATAGCGGCTGCGATTATTGATACTAACTGCGTTTTACCACCTGTTGCATCGTTAACTGCTGTACGTGAATCGGCACCACTTACAGCAAATCCTTGCGAAAGAGCTGAGGCTATATTGGCAATGCCTAACGCTCTAAATTCTTTATCTGCGTCTATGTCGTAGCCGTTTTTAGATGCAAAGCTGCGCGCAGTTAGCATCATACTTACAAAACTAACGATAGCTAAGTTAAGTGCGGGTACAACTAATTCACGAATAATTCCTAAATCGAATGCTGGCGTGTTAAAAACCGGTAGCCCGCCTGTAACTGTACCAATGGTTTTTATATCAAGCTGTTTTAAATTAAAAACCCACACGAGTAGTGCGCCAAAAGCGATAGCGAACATAGAAGAAGGCCATGTTGGTTTTAGTCGCTTCATGGCAAAATAAACGCCGAAGGTGAAAAGTGCCATTAATAATGTTGGAACATGTGTTTGCGATAAATAAGTTGGCACACCACCTAGGCGCTCAAGTAAGTAGCGTTCATCAAACGTAAAGCCAAATACTTTTGAGAATTGACCAACAATAATAGTGATGGCCACACCGTTTAATAAGCCCATTAAGATAGGTTTAGATAAAAAGTCTGCCAGTACGCCGAGCTTAAATTTACTGGCTATAAAACACCAAAAACCGGTCATAGCGGTCATGGTTACTACAAGTTGCCAATGTTTAAAGCTGTCGCCTGCAGCAAGTGGTGTCACTACGGCCGCTATAACGGCACAGGTTGCAGCATCAGGGCCTACTATTAATTGTTTTGAGGTGCCAAAAAGGGCATAGAGCATCATAGGTAAAATGCAAGAATATAATCCGACTGCAGCGTTAACACCGGTTAGTTGTGCGTAAGCAATTGCAACAGGTAAAGCGACTGCAGCTACCGATAACGCGGCTCTTACATCATCAGCAAACCATTGACGTTCGTAGTTAAGTAATGTGTTTAAACCGGGCATGAAATTATATAAACGTGACAGCACTTAAGTTTTTCCTACTAATGGTCATAAGGTTTTGATAGTAAATTTAATATTAAAAGAAGTATAGTTAGAAAAAAGAAAAACTTACGTAATATAAATTCGCTTTTTGGCATTTAAAAGTGGGCGTGGTTCAAGAAAGTCGTCGTGAATCAAAATCACATCGATTGTTGAGTAACAATTACTTTGTGAATAGGTTACTTTATAGCAGAAAAAGCCCAATATATTAGATATTGGGCTTAGAGTTTATTGTTTATAGAGATTAATTTGCTTTGGAGTGTATAGATTAGCCATTTAGCTCACCGGCTGATGACTCTAGGTGCGCACGTATAAACCATTGAAACTGCTCTAATTCAGCAAGTTGGCTGGTGATCATGTCTTCTGAAACAGGATCTAACTCAGAAAGCGTCTCAATGGCTTTTCTGTGATCGGCGTTAATGCCATTATAGACTTCATTGAGTGCACCTAAATGTTCTGTCACTAAGCCTTTACCCATTGAGTATTCATTCCATGTGCGACGATCGACAATTGATTTTGGGGTGCCTATTGGTACGCCGCCAAGTGTTGCAATGCGCTCTGCTATGGTATCAGTCATTTCGCGCACAACATCCACCTGAGGGTCTAGCATTTCGTGTACGCCAATAAAGTTAGGACCAACTACATTCCAGTGAATATGCTTTAAAGTAAGTTGTAAATCTATTAATGCGACCATGCGGTTATCGAGAGTCGCTATTGTTTTTTCAGCTGATTCATTACTCATACCCGGTGCGGTAAATTTAGCTATTTTGCTTGATTCGTTATTGTTACTCATAATTCCTCCTGCTTAAATATTTAATATTACTATGTGTATTCGCTACATAATAAATATCACTAGTCTTAGTAAAGCAAAGACTACGCCGAAACATCAAAACTTTAAAAGTGCTTTAAGTTCAAGTTATTATGTTTTTTTTCAGGAGTTTGGTTGGTATGAATGGCTTTTATTTTTGAAAAGTCTGCATACATTTGTAAAACTTGCAGACTTTATTTTGATTACGCTTTAGGTGTATTTTAAATTTGAGTTATATATTCATGTGCTTTTAAAACATCGAGTGAGATTATTTCTAATGCTTTTTTATTTGTTGCTTCAAGCACCACAGGCGGTGCAACATTAGCAGCAATAGCATGGAGCCATCGCACCGCACATAGACACCATTTATCACCCGCTTTTAAGCCATCAAAATCGTAAAGAGGGTTAGGGCTAACCAAATCATTACCTTGCGATTTAGAGAACTGCAAAAATTCGTCGGTCATAATTGCGCATACACTGTGATTGCCAAAATCTGAATCAGGTACATAGCAAAAGCCTTCGCGCGTGTAACCGCCATTTCCGCAACATAACTTTAAACGAGTACCGAGTACATTAAATTGATTCGCCATAAGGACGCCTTAGTTTGTTGTATTTTTATAAATTTAATCCGTATATTCTTCGGGCTTAGCGCCTAATTATTTGATACGCAGTGCCATACAGTCGCTATGACCGTTGATGATCATACTTTTATCAACGCGCACGCCACCGCCTGAGTATTTACCTGCAGCTGTGAAGCTACATATTTGTACAAAGTAGTCATCAACTTTAGGCAGTGCAAATAGCTGTTGATATATTTGATCTTGCGATGCAAAGTGCCCAACCGTTTTTTCTATAATTTGCTGCTGTTCGTCAACAAGCTGAATATTAGCACCGCATCGGCCAACAATAGGTTTAACTACGTAACCGGATTGTAGTAGCTCTTCGTTAAGTTCAAACGCGGTATTTAGTAAATACTTATGATTTGGAAATAGACTCCACAGTATTGGCAAAATTGCTTTATTACTGGGTATCAATGTCCACAGTGGTTCAAACACCATAACATTTTTACGCAGTAATACATCGGCTAAACGCGGAGTTTCACCCGCTTGAAGTTGTGGTTCAAAATCATCAGCTAATGACTGGTCGGCCTCGCACTCCTCACGAATTTGATCAAGTGCGGTTTCCCACGACCACGTTTTCCACACATAACTCAATTGTGCACCATCGGCATCTACTATGTTACCTGATTCATTCCAGCGAAGTGTGCTTAAGCCAATTACTAATTTACATTCAAAGCCAGCGGCTTCAATGGCTTCTTTCATAAATAATGCGTGGTAATGCTCTTCTGGCTCGTCGTCTTGTAGGATATGAACAAGGCCTTTTACCTCACTTTTACGCCATGCTTTTACTAAGTCTTTAAATAAACTTTGACCTGCATCTACACCGGTTTTAACACCAAAATGTTTTCCCCATTTGCCCTGGATTTTACCACTTTCCATATAGCATGATGCCGAATCACAATTGTATTCGTAAACTTTTAAACCCGCAGTGGTCAAAGCAAAGTCAAATCGACTGGTAATTAACTGATTTAAGCGGTTATCCCACGATTGGCGAATTTTACTAAGCACTACATCGGGTAAATTAAACTTTTCTAATAGTTCAGGGTGCTGCAATACATAATCAGTAGCGTGCATAAACAAGCCGTGGAGTTCATTTGTTGCATGCTCTATGATTTGTTGCGCCGTTTGTGATATTGCAAAGTAATTATGTTGATCCTCATCTACCGAGGTTAATTTATGACCTTGCATCATGTCTACATAAGCAGCTTCATCGTCATTCGCAATATTTAACCATGACTTGTTTGCTTGCCCTGTATCGGCTGCTTTATGGGCTTCTATTGTAAATAAATCTTTGTTTAGCTCAGATGTTGGTTCAGCGTATTCTGTTTTATCCGTTTGTGTCATCCAACCTAAAATAGTGGCATCGCTGTACGAGCATTCAATCCAGTAGTCGCCATCTTTGGTTACTTTTGCTTTTAGCTCGCGGCACCAGCTTTGATCTTTTGGCCATATTTGATGCCCTACATTTTGCTCAGCAAGACGTATTTTATCTTCATGAACTTCAACAACGACTGCCACATGGCCTGTTTCTTCAAACTCACCGCCTTCTTCCCAAATCAGTAAACTACCTACTTGAGGATGATTTTTAGCACCATTTTTAAATGCGTTTAGCGGTAGCCTATTTTGGCTACTTACATCGCGCACAGAACGAAGCTCAAAAATATCATATGCCATGGCTATATCGTCAAAAATATAACCGTGATTGAGATACATCCAGCGGCGTGCAAACTCAACACATTGCCATTTATAGCCCATGTAAATACCATCAAGATAACTGCGATAGGCACTACGATTAGGGTAAGTGCTTTCATCAGCGGTATCGTAATCAGATGAGTAAACAGCCACGTTACCGGGCGCATAACCGAGTAAAGTGCCAAAAACGCTAGCAGGGGCAAAAGTTTTCATAGATAAATGGGTTCAAAATAAGGGAGTGATAATTTGCTGACTATAGGAGCGAAGCTAGTTTTTAGCAAGATATAAAATATGCATTATTATTTGCAAGTTTATAAATTTTCGGAATGGTCAAATTAGGCGTTTTAACTAGCATCGGCTCTAAAAAACAGCAGCACTGAATAAATTGAAGATAGCTAACGACTTAATTTAGTTATCTTTTTCCAGTTTCAGTTTTTCTGCCATTAATATGAGTAATTGGCCATTTAGTTCAATGAGTTGATTTTGAAGTGCCTTTTTCTGTTCAGCAACTTGTTCAGAACCATCATCAACTAGCTCATCTAATTGGAGTTCTAAGGCTTCTATTTCCTTTTTCTTTTGTTCAATAAGCTCATCAATAGGTGTTTTTGGCTCAGTGCTTTCACCTTCGCTCACAGCTTCTGCGTCTTTGTCGTTAAGTTGCTTAATTATATTTCCACCTAACTTATCTTTATCATTTTCAATTGATTCTTGAGCACTTAACGAACTTACCTGTTTTTCATCAGCCGACGTTTCTTGTCTGAGCTTATCTTGCCCCTCTGCTGATATATTAACTTGGGAACTTGCGGTTACTGATTTTTGTGCCAGTAATTGCTGGGGTGACTTGTTCGATGATGCGAGCCCTTTAGTGTATAAATCGATATTAGGCGCTGTATTTGAAATCCGCATATTTTCCATAATATTTACCATGTTAAAAAATAAAATAAGTGTCGATAGATGCTTGTTATGTTTCGTGCATCTATTTTTACATAAGTGTACCTTTATTATCGGCAAACTTTATTTATTCTTTAGCTGCTATTTATTTTATAGGCTAAATACAAGGAGCGATTAATTAATACCGCAACAAAAGGCTACTGGTTTTTTATTAGGGTCTGTTGACCTTTCAAGGTTGAATTTGCAGCAGTCTGTTTGGTTTTTAGGCAAGGTAGAGCCTATGGTGTGTGGTTATTCCCCATAAATAGACGATAACGCAGCATTAATGCCATACAGACGCTGCTCCTAGGAAGAACAAATTTTAATCCACAAAGGTCAATAAGGCCTAGTTAAGGTAAATATGACTTATTTGAAAAATAAGTCATATTTAGTGCGCCATTTTCTGTAAATATTTACTAGCGAACATTAAGTATGGTTTCGTTAAGATAATAGGGCAGCTGCAAGTCTTACAAAATCTGATGATGTTAAGATGCCGACTAATTTATTTTGCTCATCAATTACCGGCATGCAGCCGTGTCTATTTTCAACAAAAAAAGTGACAACATCACGCAGTGGTTGCGTAGGTGTTACGCTTACAAAGTCGGTAACCATGATGTCTTCTACTTTTGTTTGTTTTTCTTTGCGTTTAAGCGCATTTTCGCCGTAGGTTGTTAAAATACCCATTACTTTGGCTATCATGATTTTTTGGGTCAGCATACCAACTAGTTCACCATTTTCATTAATTACAGGAATATGGCGAATATTTTTTTCTTTCATCAAGTTATGTGCATCATGCAAGGTGTGATCTGCACTTACTGCCAATGGATCTGACGTCATTAGATCTGAAACTATTTGGTTCATTTTTATACCTTTTAGTCATTATTTAGTCAGTATTATTTTAGTTCCATTTACTTTCATTGCACTTTATCTAGATCAAGTTTTAGTCTTATTTGAGTAATTAACCTGAACGCTGGATAATAAATCTATCTCAAGCCGCTATTTTCAGCGCTAACTGCGTTGAATTTATTTGCAATAGGCCCGCTGCTATTGACGCGTAAATTTGCCTAGTTATCACAGAAAATCTCTGGCTAGAGAAAATAAATTTAAATATCAGCATAATTCAATACGTTAGTAAATCTCTTAACCAGAGTTCAGGTTAATTAGTGATAATTATCATTTTTGCCAAATTTAAATTTTAAATACCAACAATCCACAATTGAAAACCGCTGTATCACTACAGCGACTTTTTTCTCGTTAAAAAGAGTTAAATTTGTTGATCTACTAAGCTTCTTATTTCGCTTAGTGTGGTTTCTTTCACTATTTTGCCGTTTTCAAAAACGACCTCTAATAAACCTTGCGCTTCTTCTTGCTCGCTCACGTCATCAAACAAAGTGAGTTCGCCGTTTACTCTGTCGATTTTTAAAAGCCCTTTAGCTGACTTTTTCTTTGAATCAGTTTTTGGATCTTTAAAAATAGCCAAACGTTCACCAGCTTTAACTACGCTCGTTGCTTTTACAGCAGAGCCATGCGTATCACGTGTTACATATTGGTAGCTGTAAGAGCCAATACCAAGCACTACTTTTGATGCAAACCCTTTATCCATGAGGCGTTGTAAAATTTGGCGTTGGCGGGTTAGTGTTATAGCGTCGCCGTAAATAGCGCCAATATGATCATCAAGCAGTTTATAACCTTTTGATGTTGTTGTGCCGCCAAATATATCCCATAGGCATTCTATAAGTCCTTTAACTTCACATTCCATCAGTTCAATAGTGTTGTTATCTTCAAATCCAAAGTATTGACCGTTAAAGCGATATGCCTCAAAGCCATTTTGAATAGTCTCTTTTTCAGCTTCTTTTTGTGTTTCAAATAACTCACTGTAATCAGAGATAGGTGAAACCTTGTAACCCGTTAATACTTTAACAGGGTCGCCTGAGTCGGGACGTATAACTAAGGTGCCATCGCGCGCCATAATTTCGCTTTTTAACTGAGGTAGATAATCAGTTACTAACGTCCAAAAATCCCATGTGTCAGATACAACACTTAAAATCCCTTTTGGTGATTGCTCTTTCATTAAGTACTTAAAAAACTCTATTTCACCTTCCATAATCCATGAGCAGGTAACCGAGTGTTCAGTTGCATCAACAGAGCAGCCAACTAGCTCGTTATCTACATTTGCTCCGTAATATTTTTCTGCAAATAAAACAGCGGGAATGGTATCTGTACCTACCAGTCCTGATGCTAAATGGCCAAAGCCACTCATTGCCGCAGCGTGTTTGCCAAACATACCTCTAAAGCTAAAGTCATGGCCTTGAAACGGCACAAATTCCATAGGCATTCCTGTTTTTTGTGCAAATTCTTTGAATACTTTTAAATATGCGACAGAAGTTGTCGTACTGGTTTGTATTGGCCAGTTTTCGCAGCTCAATACTGTTTCAATCATATTTGTTAACCATTGAAAGCCAGCTTTTGTATTTACTATCGTCATAGGAGGTACTAAATAAGGGACTAGCGTTCCCTCCGGTAATGCTTTAATTTTTAGTGGCAAGTAACCTAAATCGTGTAAGTCTTCTAAATACTTTACATCAACTGTATAGCCAAGCATTGAGCTCATAATACGCTTGTGATTAGCAACTGCGGTTGCTTTATCAGCTTTAAAAAACTCACTCCATTCTTCTAAAAGATAACTTTTAATAAAGTATTGAAGGCCAACAAACGCAACTTTATCGTTATTTTCTATGTTGCTAAGTTTTCCGCTTCTTGATGTGAAGTTTGCATATACCTCACTTACGTCAGGGTGATAAGCGCGGCTATGGAATTCTTTATAAACATCTTTTTGCATACTTGCAGCTGTAATAGTCATGGTGTTTTCCTTACATCTCAATTATTTGTAAACTAATGGTGTTACTATTTTTAAACTCATTAGCCGGTTTAAATGAATCTGTTGTATAAATACGCTCTATCAGGCCCTCAAAAACATCAAGCCCCTTTGAAAAAATACCGTGAGTAATAAAAAGAGAAACTTCAACAGCGCCATTACTTTTTAGTACCTTGGCCAGTTCGATAAAGGTTCTGCCGCCGTCACAAATATCATCGGCAATAAGCACGCTTTTACCTTTAACATCGCCAATAATTTCGGTTTTGATTATTTCGCCTGTTTTTAAGTTTCTCACTTTTTGAGCTTGAATAACCTCAGGTACGCCATTGAACTTTTCTGAAATTTTAATGGTTTTTTTACTTGCTCCCGCATCTGGAGAGATGAGTGTTAATTCGCCTTGCAAGAGTCTTTGGCTTAGCTCTTCAGAGCGCTCAAGTAATGAAATTTGTTCAACATTGATTACTTTATTAATTAAAGCTGGGGATACATCGCTATGGGCATCCCAAATAGTAACCTTTGAAAAATTTAAGCTATTAATAAAGTTAGCCATAACAGCAGCGCCTAAAGCTTCTCCTTCAACGCACACACGGTCTTGGCGTGCATAAGGAAAGTAGGGGATAACAAGTTCGATAGGCGTGCTGTCATTTGTTAATCTTTTTAACGCATCGACAGCAATCATTAATCTAACCATTTTTGAAGAATTGGTTAGTCGTTCAAAAATCTCTATTTTTATAGAGTCTGAAAAATTAGCGGCGTTAAATCTAACATGCTCTTCACCACCAGAAAAAGTGAAATTATCATAATCAACTAACGATTTACTTCCTGTTGAGTCATAGCTAAATACTTTCATTTTTTGTCCTTTTAATGTTTGTGTCCTAGCGACACAAACAAATTATCAAATGTACCTATAGTAATCAAGCTATTTTTTAAACTAAATCACTGAACATATAGTATGTCTGTAATTGTACTGTAGGTTGAAATTGAGATATGTTTGATTTATTGTGTCATTAAGACATTAACTTTGCATGGGCATGCAATGACTAATCATTACGATATTACTGAATACAAAAACCCATTATTTACAGTTGATAGTGTGCTGTTTACTGTTAAAAACGGTGCTCTAAAAGTGCTCATGGTTAAGCGTGCGAGCGAGCCTTTTGCTGGTCGATGGGGACTTCCTGGTGGGTTTGTTGATATAGACATTGACGATAGCGTGAGTATGACGGCGCTTAGAAAGCTTAAAGAAAAAACCAGTGTGGCGCCTCAATATTTAGAGCAGTTGCAAACATACTCAGGCATTAATCGTGATCCTAGAGGATTTAGTGTCACTTTAGTTTATTTTGCTTTAATTGCAGAGGCGCAAGTATCAACCCACATAGAAACAGTTGATGATGCAAAGTGGATTGATGTTGAAAAAGTTAGTGATTTACCAGTGGCTTTTGATCATAAACATATTATTGAGCAAGCTAAAGATCGTTTAAAGCAAAAAGCATTGTATTCAATGGCGCCTGTTTATTGTTTGCCAGAGCATTTTACCGTAGGGCAATTGAAGTCAGTAATTGAAACTATTATAGGTAAACCTGTTCAGCGTAAAAGTATAATTAGACGTATTGAGGCTGCTGATATGTTTGAAACACTAGATGAAAAAGTTAAATCTGGCGGGCGCTTAGCGCAGTTATATAAAGTAAAAGCCGGCGTTGATATTGTAAATTTTGAACGTAATTTAAGTGTCTAACTTTAAATGGAATTAAATTTTGAGTAGTAAAAACGTCCTGTCGTATTATCGCGATTGCTATAAAGAAGATAGCGCGGATTTAAATTTATGGAATCTAAATAAATTAAAAAAAGAAGATCGCCTTGTTCTTGAAGGCAGAGATGATTTAGGTTCTGGGTTTTTACCACGTCTTCCAATCCCTGCAGAATTTGCTGAGCAAATGATGAAGCGTGTAGAGGTCTATCAGCGAGAACGGGTATTACTCTATGTACGCTTTATATTAGTTGGTAATCTTGAGGTTAGGGGGGAGTTAAAACACGTTGTTTCGCCTATTTTATTTAATGAGGCGATTATTGAAAAAGATCAGGATGACTATTATTTTTCTCTTAATGATGCTCAAGCGGATATAAATGAGTCATTAACTCAACTATTAATACCACAGGTTAACAAGCTTACAAGTATTGATGAAACGGCTGATATTCAGTCAGCTTATTTTTGGACTTCATTATTAAAAGAAAGCCCGATAGCGCTAAACTTATTTGAGCTTTTAAACTATCCTGAGCTTGCTGCTTCTGACGAAATCAAAAAAGCCTTAAAAAGTAAAATCCCAACACTTTTACCTGCTTCTATGCTGGTTTTTGTTGAGCGCTCAAATAGTAGCCGAGGTGTGCTGCATGAGCTAGAAGAAATCATTGAATCAGATAAACTATCACCGCCTATTAACGGTTTAATTGGCACTGTGAAGCCTTCAATTAAAAATAAAAACCTAAAGTACGATTATTTGCCTGGGCTATTATCAGCTGCGCAAAAGAAAGTTATCTCAATTGCCGCAAATATTAATTTAGGCTGTGTTTCTGGGCCGCCAGGTACGGGGAAAAGCTACACCATTGCAGCGATTGCAGCCGAACATATGGCTCGAGGAGAGTCGGTGCTTATTGTAGCAAACAATAATCCTGCACTGGATGTAATAGCCGATAAGCTTGATGAAAACTTTGGGCTAAGCGACGTATCTATACGCGCCGGACAAAAAGAATTCTTAAAAAAGTTAAAAGATTATATTGCTGATTTATTAGCTGGATATTTAGCTGACGAACACGACAACTCTGTGTTTATTGAGTCTGAACTAAACAAGCTAAATACCTCATTAAATGAATTAGAGTTACGTTTTAGCCAATTTTGTCAACGAGCAATAATCAGAGGGAAAAGGCTCAAAAATCTCGAAGAAAAAGAGATTAAATGGCTTACAAATTTATATATTCGGTTTGCGCGACGCGGTATTCAAAAATTAGCAAAGCAATGGTCTTCGTTAGAGCAAATAAATACGCAGCAAATTAAAAGAGAAAAGCTGGCGAGTAGTTATTTAAGCGCGTTAAAAAATAAAAACCTTAAAGCGCTAATTGATACTCAGCGTAAATCGTTAAACGCATTTAACCAAGCTATTCGTAGTCGCACATCTAAAAGACAGTTTGAGCTTTTTGATAATATAGAATACGAGGCTTTATTATCGGCTTTTCCGGTGTGGCTCGTAAGTTTAAATACCTTGTATAGAGTACTACCGTTAAAAGCCGAAATGTTCGACTTAGTTATTATTGACGAAGCGACACAATGTAATATCAGTAGTTGTTTACCTGCACTTTATCGCGCAAAAAGAGCGATTATTGTCGGTGATACTAAGCAGTTAAGGCATTGCTCTTTTTTGGCAAAAAACAAAGAAGCCCAGCTTATGTCTAAGAATAATGTGAGCTTTAGCGACAAAGGCGTTATGAGCTATCGTGATAACTCTATTTTAGATCTAACCTTAAATGCATTAAACGATAATAAACAACTGGCATTCTTAGATGAACACTTTAGAAGCAAGCCTGAATTAATTAATTTTAGTAACGAGCATTTTTATCAATCAAAGTTAAAAATAATGCAGCACAGACCCTGTACAAGTACGGGTAACTTACTGGTACAACGCGTTAATGGAACTCGAGATAGTTCAGGTATTAATCATTTTGAGGCGTGCAGTATTATAAACACGATTAAGCAACAAATTGCTGATGATAAAAGCGCAGGGATCAGCCATAGTATTGGGGTTGTTTCGCCTTTTAGAAGCCAAGCTGATTATATTACCAAAGAGATAGAAACTCACTTTAATGAAGCTGAGATAATAAAGCATAAACTGAGATCTGCCACTCCATTTGGTTTTCAAGGCGAGGAGCGAGACATTATGCTTATCTCTTTTGCGCTAGATAATAACGCTAAAAGAGCTGCGGCTTATATTAATAAAGCAGATGTATTTAATATGTGTATTACACGAGCGAGGCAAAAACAATGTGTATTTTTATCAATAGATGAAACGCAATTGCCAGAGCATTATTTACTAAGACGCTATATAAGTTCAATAACGCAGTTTGAAGCAACTCACAATGTAACCTCCGATATTGATAAGTTTCAGCGAAGTGTTATCTGCGAATTAACTAGTTTAAAAATAGAAACGTGGGCTGGTTACACGATAGCCGGAACGGATGTTGATATTCTCTGCCGTTATAATGGTCGATATCTTGCGATTAATTTAATTGGTTTTCCAGGGCCATGGGCTGATTTTTTTGAGCTCGATACCTATAAATTATTTAGCCGCGCTAACATTGAGATACTGCCGATTAGTTACGGATTATGGGTTGTAGATAAAAGTACATGTGTACAACACATTATTAGTAAGCTTAAAGTAATACAGTAAGTTATAAAAAGGAATTTAAATGTTGTTATCATTACTAAAGCCTGAGTATGGCTACTATGCATTATTTTTGATGAGTATTATAACTTTTTCTACTTTACTTTTTTGGGCGTATTCCATACGAAAAGAACGCGAAAAGGTCAAAGAGTATGATATTAAAATTGAAGCAAAAAATCACAATATGTCGGTACGTGAGTTGCTTAATAAAAGGTTGAATGAAGACGTTAAACCTATCGGTAATTTAAAAAAGTTCGTGAATAATATTTATGAAAAGTTATACCTGACTTTTATGATTTTGTTTTTTTGCATGCCTGTCATTATGGCAGTCTATAGTTCTTCTATATTGATATTTGCAGATAGTTATTTTATTCATTTTATTACCTATGCAACTATTTGGTTTGTGTATGGGTATTTTTTAATACCTTTTATTGAAGACGCTGGAGAGGGGGGGATGATATTTATGCTTCATTATCTTGCTTTCATAATTGTTTTTATTTTTAGTATATTAATCGTCATTATTAGATGGTCAATAGAAGTGATTTGGTAATGATTAAAGCACATTGATCGGGTTGATATTTATCGCTTTTATTTTTACAACTATTAATGTTTCTATAGCTAAATAGCTATTTAACCTGAACTCTGGATAATAAATCTATCGCGAGCAGCTATTTTCAGCGCTAACTGCGTTGAATTTACTTGCAATAGGCCAGCTATTGACGCGTAAATTCGCCTTGCTTTCACTGAAAATCTCTGGCTAGAGAAAATAAATTTAAATATCAAAATAA
>NZ_JACJEM010000055.1:0-30796 GCF_014164085.1 Pseudoalteromonas sp. SG45-5
GATTTAATCGCGGCGCGAGGTTTGTAATCGAGTGGGCTCGGTAACTGCTCCTGCGTTACTCTAATGGCTTACATCCCTGTAAGAATAAGTAAAAACCGAGCAACAAAGAGTTAATCGTCCCTAGAAAGAACCCAAAGAGCAGCGCATGCTTGCCATTTATGCTGCGTTATCGCCTATTTATGGGGAACAACCACACTACATAGGCTCTGCCTTGCCTAAATACCAAACAGTCTGCTGCAAAATCAATCACGAAAGGTCAACACGCCCTAGCCAATAACAAAGAACTAAGCTAAATTATATAGTAATTATCATCAAAAGGATTGAGTGTGCATTCGATGTACTTGGCAAAAAAAACAAATGAGTATGGCAGCAGTAAGCACAAACCTTTAGTACTTATTGTTGATGATGAACCCAATAACCTTCATGTTTTGGTGGAGGGGCTACTTACCGATTACGACATCAGAGTATCTACCAGCGGTGAACAAGCTTTAGCTTTTGTAGAATCTACTCGCCCCGATTTGATCCTACTTGATATTATGATGCCAGGCATGGATGGATACGAAGTATGTAAAACACTTAAATCAAGACAAAGTACTAAAGGTATTCCTGTTATTTTTGTTTCAGCACTTACAACCGAGGACTCTGAAGAGTATGGTTTTGAGCTAGGCGCTATTGATTATATCCATAAGCCTTACAAACTTGCGTTAGTCAGGGCAAGGGTTCGCACCCATATAACATCGCAAGGGATGCTTGATAGACTCATCGAAAAAAATTTCGACTTACACGATAAACTACTTGAAATAGAAGCACTTGCTCTTGAGTTAAGCAAGCGAGAAGAAGAGTTAAAACTGCTATCTTCAAAGCAAAAGTTATTTTACCAAGCTCTTACCGGCACTGCAGATGGCGTTGTTATAACTGATTCACTAGGCAGTATTATCGCTGTTAATCCTTCTTTTTGCCGCATTACAGGGTTTACTGAAACAGAAGCTCTCAACACGCAATTGCATGAGCTAAAGCAAAATAATCAACTAGGCGTTAGCTTTAGTGATGTATGGCAGCATGCTAATAAGGCCGGCTATTGGAGTGGCGAACTTGTTACGAGGCGAAAAAATGGTGAGCTATACCCTGAGCTATTAACGCTTAGTATGGTAAAGAGCGAACAAGACACTAAAGTTCATTTCATTGCTGTTTTTAGCGATATTTCAAGTTTAAAAATAACACAGGAACGCATTGACTATCTTACATGGCACGACGAGCTAACAGCGTTACCAAATAGAAATGGCTTTTTAAAGCAGTTAGAGCAACAACTACAAAATTGCTCTTTAAATAATAACTATGCTTATATTTATATTATAGATATTGACAGCTTTCGCTCCATCAACGATGGACTAGGCTTGTTAGCAGGCGATAAAGTTTTAAAAGAACTTGCAAAGCGCATTCACAATAAGCTTGGTAAAAAAGATGTTATAGCACGTTTAGGCAGTGATGGGTTTTCAGCGCTGAGCAGTGTTGAGAAAGGTGTTGGTCGCCTAAGAACTCAAGAAATAGCTGAGCATAAGGCCCAAAAATTATTAAGTGCGATTAATGAGCCTTTTATAATTGACGGCCAAAAAATCAGTATTACCATAAGCATCGGCACGTATATTTTTCCTCGTGAAGACAAGTGGGAAAGTGCAATTGAAACCATAAGAAACTGCGAAGCCGCCTGTTATAAAGCGAAAGAGAAAGGCGGAAACCGCGTTACTTTTTTTGATAATTCGTTTGGTGAGCAAGCTAAACGCCGATTTGAAATTGAACAAGATTTACGCAAAGCTATTTCACAAAATGAGTTTACCCTTTATGTACAATCACAATTTAATAGTCAGCAAATACTAAAAGGCGGTGAGGTATTATTGCGTTGGATCCATCCTCAGAAAGGGTTTATTAGCCCAGCGGAGTTTATTCCTATTGCTGAAGAGTCAGACATCATTTATGACCTAGATTGTTGGGTACTTAAAAATGCTTTATCGTTGATTAAAAAGTTAGATAAACGCCATGCAGCACTAAGTGTATCTGTAAATATTAGTGGTCGACATTTCCATGAACCGCGTTTTTTATCGCTATTAAAAACGCAACTAGATAGCTACAAGATACAGCCGAACCAATTAACAATAGAAATCATTGAAGGCACGCTGTTAAATAATATTGAATCAGCAATCGAAGCGGTGCAATTATTAAAAAACCTAGGTGTGCGTGTATCAATAGATGATTTTGGCACTGGTTATTCTAGTCTTACTTATCTAAAACAGTTACCGATCCAAGAATTAAAAATAGATAGATCATTCGTTTTTGATGCACCGAAGGATAATAACGATAAATTAATTATTGATATGATAGTCAGTTTAGGAAAGTTATTTCAACTAGATGTTGTGGCTGAAGGGGTGGAAAATCAATCTCACTTTGATTTATTACAAGAGTATCCTCAAGTTATCCTGCAGGGTTATCATTTACATAAGCCAGAACCTGCAAGCGAATGGCTTAAAAAAATAAATAACTAACGGTGTTGCGAGTCATTTCGAAGCTAAAACAATAAAGCCGAGCTATGCTCGGCTTTATTGTTTTATATAGTTAACCTGAACTCTACTTAAGAGATTTACTAATATATTGAATTATAATGATATTTAAATTTATTTTTCTCTAGGCAGAGGTTTCGGTAAATTCAACATAGTTAGCGCTGAAAATAGCTGCTTGAGATGGATTTATTATCCAGTGTTTAGGTTAGTTAGCTTATTCGCGGACTTGACCTTCACCATTCACTAAGTACTTTTCAGTAGTAAGTGATTCAAGACCCATAGGGCCATATGCGTGAAGCTTAGATGTTGCTATACCAATCTCTGCACCTAAACCTAACTGTGAACCATCAGAGAAGCGTGAAGAGGCATTAGCCATAACAACAGAAGCATCTACACTGCGTTGAAATAACTCTGCGGCTGTTTGATTTTTAGTACAAATAACCTCTGTATGGTTTGAGCCAAATTGTGCAATATGCTCAACTGCGGCTGCAAAATTAGGCACCACGCGGATGGCAATCTCTAAATCTAAATACTCTTCACCAAATTCATCGTCCGCTAGCACGGTTGCGTTATCAAAATATTTAGCCGCAAAGCTATCAGCATTTACTTTCACGCCTTCTTGTCGCAATACTACTGCGCACAGATTTAAAAACTCATCAGCAACATCTTGGTGAACAACCAAGCCCTCTAGTGCATTACAAACACCAGTACGCTGCGTTTTGCCATTAAGTAGTAAGTTAAGCGCAACTTCTAGGTCTGCATCTTTATCTACGTAAAGATGACAAACACCTTTGTAGTGCTGAATTACAGGAATCGTACTATTTTCAGTAACAAAGTTGATTAAGCCTTCGCCGCCACGTGGAATGATTAAATCAATGCTTTCACGTTGCTGCATTAATTCCATTAATAACGCACGGTCTGGATCTGGAATCACTGAAATAAGTGATACTGGTAGGTTATGCTTTTCAAGCACACTATGCATTACACTTGCGATAGCTTGCGAGCTTTTAAGTGCTTCTTTACCGCCACGTAAAATTACGCCGTTACCTGATTTAAAACAAAGTGCACCCGCATCGGCCGTTACATTTGGGCGGGCTTCATAAATCATACATACAACACCAAGAGGGACACGCATTTTACGAATTTTGATACCATTTGGACGCTCAGTAATATCGCGTAACTGCCCGACAGGATCATCAAGGCTAACAATAACTTCAATACCTTCTGCCATTGCTTCTATACGCTCATCGTTTAGCGTTAAACGGTCAATCATTGAAGCTGCTAAGTTATTGTCGCGTGCTGCGCTTAAATCACTTTCATTTTCTTTTATTATAAATGCTTTTTGCTCTCTTAGTGCCGCTGCCATTTCAACTAATACTTTGTTTTTAGTCTCGGTATCGAGTAAAGCAAGTGTATGGGCAGCTTTAGCTGCTTGACGTGAAATGTCCGTAATTAAACTCATGATTTCTCCAATAGTGCGATATGTTTTTCAGATATAACTGGTCCAATTGAATCCTGCATTTTTTCGCTGAATTCACTCTGTTCGTTGTCTGCAATAAAGTTTAACAAACAGCTACTATAATTCGCGGTCGCCTTCGCTAAACGCGTACCGTCTTCACTACGGACTAAAATAGTGTCACCGATAGCAAATTCACCATGCACTTCAACTATCTCATCACCGCGAATACATCCGGTTTCACCTTCAAGCGATTCATCAAACGACCCGTCAACAACAACTTCACCTTGCTCGTTTGCTGTGTGCGTCATCCAATGTACCGAATCTTGCATCGGCTTTTCGTAAGGCAAAAAGATGGTGCCAGGATTTTCGCCCGCGAGTAGCCGAGTAAAAGTTTCTTCTTTAAACCCATTAATAATATAGGTTGCTATGCCGTGCGATGTTGCTTTTTCAGCCGCTTCTATTTTAGTTTTCATACCACCTGTGCCTACAGCACTTGTAGCACATCCTGCCATAGCATAAATAGATTCATCAATTGATTTTATTTCAGGTAATAAAGTGGCGTCTTGGTGTAAGTTAGGATTTTTATCGTATAACCCATCAACGTCCGAAAAGATTAGTAGCGCGTCGGCATCAGCGGCGGCGGCAACCATTGCAGATAGATTATCATTGTCACCCACTTTAAGATCGTCTGTCGTTACAGCGTCGTTTTCATTGATGATTGGTAATATACCGTGCTCAAGTAAAGTAAATACTGTTTCTCGAATACTTTGGTAGCGTTCATGGTCTCGTAAATCACCATGCGTTAATAACAATTGCGCTGATGGAAAATCGAAGAAGCGATCCCACACAGCTATCATTTCCGTTTGACCTGCCGCCGCCATTGCTTTTTTCATGACAACCGAGCGAGGCTTATCAGATGGGAATAAGTGTGAGCCAGCAGCTACCGAGCCAGAAGAAACTAAAATCACTTCAATACCACGGGCACGACAACGAACGATAAACTGTGCGATGGTTAATATATAACGTGAACGGCAACCATCTTGATCTGGTGCGATTAAAGCGCTGCCTACTTTAAGTACAATGCGTCGCCAATTTAACTTTTGCATAAATGCTCAACTTTCCATTTTATATGTGCCCACTATTGGTGAGCTAAAACTAAGTAGCTAGGTACAAAACATAGCTTCGGATTTATTTATCATTCAAAACGCTTTTAAACACACACAAGTAGGCAAAATCTAAAACATTGTTTTAAATTTAAGCTCAGAAATAAAATAGATACAGCTCAGTTTATGAGTTGCACTAGTAAGAAAGTTTAAAAAGTGTTGTTTATGCATCGCTGTAAAAAGCTGTGTGTGGCTTTTTTATTAACAACATACATAGAGCCTCTAGAGTCTGATACACCAACAGATAGGGTGAAGACTTAAGGACCGAGATTTAATCGCCACGATGGGGATTAAATATTGAAAGGCAATAGTTCAACTCAAACCTTTATTTGTTTAATTAAATAAACAAACTTGTTTAGCAAAACCATACCAAATAGTTCGGTAAATGATATTTTAACGTTCCAATACTAATTAAGTATTTAAAACAGCATTATACATAATGAATATGAGCATAAGATTAACACTCAATTATTTAATCCTGCAATCTTAATTAGATAACTAATAATTCGAACTCGAAGTATAATACGCTATATTACGCACTGAGTTCAAGGCTAAAATTCAAACAAGTCTATTATGTATTGCCATCTAAACTGTTATTTAACATATAAATCAATTAGATAAATAGGCCTGCTAGGGATTTATAAGGTATTCACCCTTAATCACTGTAATTAAAACCGACTAATTTTTTATAAGCAGCTAAAATTGATTAGTAATATTTTAATTTCCCGTGTATACCCCTGTATTAATAATTAACAAAAGTTATACTTTTAAAATATATCGTCTCAAATAAGGAATTCTTAATCTATGTCAGCAATTTACATAGCCGGTATCGCACTCTGCTCTGTGCTTGCCCAATGGGTCGCGTGGGCTTTTAGAGTACCCGCTATCCTCTTTTTATTGCTCACTGGTCTTTTACTTGGACCATTTAGTGGTGTTTTAGATCCTGATGCGCTTTTAGGTGATTTACTCTTTCCGGTTGTATCACTAAGCGTTGCAATCATTTTATTTGAGGGATCACTCACCCTGCATTTTAGGGAGCTAAAAGGTATTGGCAAAGTGGTAAGAAACCTTTGCTCAATTGGCATGCTAGTTACTTGTATTATTATAAGCCTAAGTGCTTATTGGCTGCTTGAGCTTAATTGGCGCGTAGCAGCAGTGCTAGGTGCTGTACTTGTTGTAACAGGTCCTACCGTTATAGCACCACTGCTAAATTCAATGCGACCAACACAGGATATAGATCGAATACTTCGCTGGGAGGGTATTGTAATTGACCCAATTGGTGCATTATTTGCGGTATTAGTATTTGAAGCCGTCATGCTCGTAGGTCAGGGAGAAGTACTTAGCCATACTATTATCGCTCTAATTAAAACACTGGGTGTTGGTTTAAGTATTGGTGTTGCCGCTGGCTGGCTAACAACACTGTTAATGCGACGCGAATGGCTCCCATTTGAGCTACATAAATTTGGTATTTTAGCACTAGTGCTTGTTAGCTTTTCGATATCAAACTATTTAAGTCATGAATCTGGCCTATTAGCAGTGACTGTATTTGGCATTTGGCTTGCTAATCAAGATGATTTAGAAATTGATTCCGTCCTTGAGTTTAAAGAAGACTTATCGATGATTTTAATTTCAACATTATTTATTCTACTTGCAGCTCGGTTGCAGCTTTCTGATTTAATGATGCTCGACAGTGATGTATTTATATTTTTAGCGATAGTGCTTTTTGTTGCTCGCCCATTGTGTATTGCTATTTCTACCTATGGCACTGAGCTACCAATGAAGTCTCGCTTAGTGCTTGCTTGGATTGCCCCTAGGGGTATTGTTGCCGCTGCTGTGGGGTCTGTATTCGCATTAAGTATGATGGAAGCTGGCGTTGCTGATGCTGCAAAAATGGTGCCACTCATATTTACAGTGATCATTATTACCGTTGTACTACAGAGCTTAACCGCTATTCCTGTTGCTAAGTTATTGGGTGTACGTCAACCGTCACCAAATACTATATTAATTATTGGTGCCAACCATGTCTCACGTGCAATCGGCCGTGGTTTACAAGAGCAAAATATTCCGGTTCACCTTTCAGATCCAGCATGGGAGAACTGCAGAATGGCTCGTATGGATGGCCTAGCTTGTTATTACGGTAATCCACAATCAGAACATGCTGAGCGCTATTTGCCACTAACAACGATTCGCAGTGTCTTAGCGTTATCACCTAATCGCCACCATAACGCGTTAGGTGTTCAATACTTTTCTCACTTACTTAATGAAAAAAATGTATTTTCGCTACGCTCATCAACGTCGCACGCAAAAGCAAATAAAGATAGCGCAACATTTTTATCTAGACAAATACTGTTTGGGGATGAAGGTTCATATGCACGTTTGAGTAGTATTATTGCCAAAGGTGGAAAGGTGAGCGCAACGCGTATCTCTGATGAGTTTAGCTGGGAGCAATATTTAGAAATGAACCCAGAAGCTATCCCTTTATTTATTCTTAAAGGTGATAAAGATAGCGACGAAGATACACCTATTAAGCTAAGACCTTTTACTATTAACATGGAAAAACCGCCGCAAGAAGGCGAGCGTGTTGTTGCATTACAGCCGCCTAAAATGTCGGTTTTAAAAGACCCGCAAATAAAGGTTAAAGAAGAAAGTTAAACACTTCTACTACCTGTAAAAACTCAAAAACCCTAACTTAAGAAGTTAGGGTTTTGTTTTTTAAGGGCCATTAAATAGGAAGACGAGCTCTCGCAACCACACTATCTGGCATTTTTTGCGCTAACTTAGTCAATGCTAGCTCAATTTTTTTATGAGTCGCTTTATCCGCCACCATAGAACTAAATAGCCAGCGGTATGCATCTTCAAAATCACGCGGGCTGCCATAGCCATCATTAAATAATTTAACTAAACGTAGTTGTGCTTTTAGATTGCCTTGCGACGATGCTTCACGCAAATACGTAATTGCCATTGCTTTATCTTGCTGAACTAAACGCCCAGTGTCGTAGTAACGCCCTAACTGCTCTAGCGCTGCCGCTAAACCCTGCTCAGCAGCTTTTCGCATGTAATAGACACCTAACTCTACGTTTCGGTCAACACATACGTTATAAGCCAGCATATCGCCATACAAAAACTGATAAGACGGCAATGCCATTTTATTGGCTCGTGCCTCTATATCTTGCACTAGCTGGCAATCATCTGCCTTAACGCGAGCTAAATGTGTATTTTTATTGATCAACGCAATTAGCTCTGGCTCTGTGTATAAAGGCACTGCGGCGGACGTTTCTTCTGCTAAGCCATTGGGTATTATCAATAAAGACAGCGAGATTAACGAAAACGTTAATACGCAATTACGAGAAAATAAACGCATGTTCACCACTTATAAAAATAAACTTATTAAATAATATACAAAGATCGTTCCAAGGTGAATTTTAGGCATAAAAAAAGCTGCACTAGGCAGCTTCTTTTGGCTAATAGTAATTACACAAACGGGTTGCGAAGTACCATAGTTTCTACGCGATCTGGACCTGTAGAAATAATATCAATTGGAACACCAGTAATTTCTTCAATACGCTTGATGTAGTCAATCGCAGCTTTTGGTAAGCCTTCAAGTGTAGTTACACCAACAGTGTTCTCTGACCAACCTGGCATTTCTTCGTATACTGGCGTTACTTTATCGTAACCTTCAGCTGCTAATGGCGTTACGTTAGTAACTGTGCCATCTTCAAGCTTATAACCAGTACAGATTTTAAGTGTTTCTAAGCCATCTAAAACATCAAGCTTAGTTAAACAAAAACCTGAGATACTGTTGATTTGAACCGCACGACGCATAGCGACTGCATCTAACCAACCAGTACGACGAAGTCGACCTGTTGTTGCGCCAAATTCATGACCTTTATCGCCTAAGTGCTTACCTACTGGATCTTGTTTATCAAGACCATCGTAAAGCTCTGTAGGGAAAGGGCCTGAACCAACACGTGTCGTGTACGCTTTAATAATACCTAAAACGTAATCAAGGTTTAAAGGGCCAAAACCAGCACCAGTCGCAACGCCACCAGCGGTAGTGTTTGAAGATGTTACATAAGGGTAAGTACCATGATCAATATCAAGTAATGTACCTTGTGCACCTTCAAACAAAATATTTTCGCCTGCTAAACGCGTTTGATCTAAAAGCTCAGTTACATCGACAACCATTGCTTTTAAGATATCAGCAACAGCCATTGCATCATCAAACGTTTTTTGGAAATCTACAGCGTCTACTTTGTAGTAGTTAACTAAAGTGAAGTTATGGTACTCAAGAACTTCTTTTAATTTAGCTGCAAATAATTCAGGATTAAATAAATCGCCTACGCGTAAACCACGGCGCGCAACTTTATCTTCGTACGCAGGACCGATACCACGACCAGTCGTACCAATTGGCTTATCGCCACGTGCAGTTTCACGGGCTACATCTAATGCAACATGGAAAGGCAAGATTAGCGGACATGCTTCGCTTATAAGAAGACGCTCGCGTACTGGTACGCCACGTTCTTCAAGCATGCCAATTTCTCTCATTAGCGCTTCTGGCGATAAAACTACACCATTACCAATCACACATTTAACATTGTCACGTAATACACCCGATGGAATAAGGTGTAGAACCGTCTTTTCACCTTCGATAACTAAAGTATGACCCGCATTGTGGCCACCTTGATAACGAACTACTAAAGATGCTTTGTCTGTAAGGAGATCAACTACCTTACCCTTTCCTTCGTCACCCCATTGGGTGCCTAATACAACAACGTTTTTACCCATCGTAAATTCACTTAGAGAAAATTAGGACGAGATTTTACCAGAAAACTAAAGTAAAGATCACCCCTGTTCAGCTTATTTTTTCTGCGTACAATTGTTATATCCAAATATCATCATATAACCACATGAATAACAGTGATTTAAAGCATCAAATTACATTCAACAAAAAGCCCCGCAAATGCAGGGCTTTTTAGTTTTTAAATAATTAGCGTAAAATTTATTGAGCTTTTGCGCCTTTCATATACTGGAAGAAGTCGCTATCTGGTGAAAGCACCATAACGTCTTGCTTATTTTTAAACGTCTTTTTGTAAGCTTCAAGCGAACGTACAAAACTGAAGAACTCAGGGTCTTTATTATACGCATTAGCGTAGATACCTGCGGCATCAGCATCACCTTGACCTCGAACAGAACGTGCATTACGCTCTGCATCAGCAAGCATTACTGTTACGCGGCGATCAACACCGGCACGAATAGTCTCAGCTTTTTCTTGACCCTCAGAACGATGCTCTTTAGCAACCGCAGTACGCTCAGCGCGCATACGTTGATAAATAGAGCTACTTACTTCTTGTGGCAAGTTGATTTGCTTAACACGTACATCTAATACTTCAATACCAAGTTCACGTGCGCTTTCAGAAGCTTGTACTAACGCCTCTTCCATTAACTCACTACGCTCACCCGATACAATTTCACGAATTGTACGTGTACCAAAGTTTGTACGAAGACCGTTGTTTACTTTTTGCTTAAGTAGCGTTTCAGCATATTGCTTATCGCCACGAGCACGCAAGTAAAAAGCACTAAAGTCGTTAACACGCCATTTTACGAACGAATCAACAATTAAGTCTTTTTTCTCACTGGTAACAAAGCGGTCAGGTGCCCCATCTAATGTTTGAATACGTGCATCAATGCGACGTACTTGACTAAAAAATGGCACTTTCAAATGCAGGCCTGGGCCATAAACAACCGCTTGATCGTCGTTGTCTTTTTGTACTTTGCTAAACAACATTACAATTGCTTTTTGTCCTTCAGGTACAACAAATACCACTGAGAAAGACAAAACAATGGCAGCTAATAGTATTACTAAACTAAAGTTTTTCATTATGATTATCTCCCATCATTGAAGCGATCATTGTTAAAGCGGTCATTACCACTATTAACAGAGCTATTGCGTGACGTATTTACTTTATTTCGTAAATCTTGAATATCACTTGAGCTTGGCAGTGCAACACGTGTTGACGTTCCTTGCTTGTCCATGATTTTATCAAGAGGTAAATAAATCATATTATTGCCGCCTTTCACATCAACCAATACTTTAGAGCTGCTACCTAACACTTCTTCCATTGCATCAATGTATAAGCGCTCACGGGTAACTTCTTTAGCCGCTTGATATTCAGGTAATAGCTTTTCAAAGCGAGCTACCTCACCTTGTGCTTCGAGTGTAATACGCTCTTGGTAACCTTCAGCTTCTTGGGTCATACGTGTTACTTGACCACGAGCACGTGGTTCAATTTCACGGGCATAGGCTTCTGCTTCACGGATGAAACGCTCTTCATCTTCTTGTGCCGCAATCGCGTCATCAAATGCATCTTTAACTTCAGTCGGCGGACGAGAATCTTTAAAGTTCACGTCAGTCACTATTAAGCCTAAGTTATACGGTTCAATAATTTTATTAAGCTCATCCCAAGTGCTTTGACGAACAACTTCACGTCCATTAGTCAATACTTGGTCCATTTTTGCATGACCAACTACATAACGCAGCGCACTGTCTAGCGCTTCTTCTAAACTACTGTCAGCATTGGTTACGCTAAATAGGTAAAGATATGGGTCAATAACACGATATTGAACCTGAAACTCAACGCTTACCACGTTTTCGTCTTCGGTTAACATAAAACCAGAAGCTGATAATGAACGAACTGCTTCAATATCGACTGGAGTTACTGTTTCAATAAAGGTCATTTTCCAGCGCAGACCAGGATCCGCAATTCGGTCATATTTACCAAACTGAAGAACCACACCACGCTCGGCTTCTTTAACCGTGTAAATACCACTTAACGCCCATACAATAACGGCGATAATGAGTATGAATGAAATACCGGCTCCGCCAAGTCCACCACTGCTACCATTGCCGGATTTTTTCCCGCCAAATAAGCCGCCGAACTTGTTACTAAACTTACGGAACACCTCGTCTAAATCAGGTGGGCCTTGATCACGTCCGCCTTTATTATTCCACGGATCTTTGTCATTGCCATTATTACCCGGTTCATTCCAGGCCATAGCTATACTCCATTGTTATCTAAATAAATTAGGAAATTGTGTTAAATCTAACAAATCTACCGCGTTTCTCATACTAAAACCGACATTAAAACGCCAATTTTTAATTACGGCTGATAAAACCAGCAATTTCAGGACCAAATTCTTTAATTAAACGATTCCACTCAACCATTGGCATTCTAACATCTAGCAGCCAATTCCCTTGCTCATCAAATCGCTCTTCATGTACTGCGTTTAAACTAAATAATGCAGCCCTTAGACGACCATACAATGGCGTAAGAAATAAGGTTTCGTTAAACATCTTCTTAGCGAGCAGCTCGCTAATAGCCTCGCTCAGTAATTCACACCCTTCACCAGTTTGAGCGCTAAGCCATACCCTTATAGGTTGGCCTTCGTCGTCTCGATCAATACGTGGGCTTACGTTATCCAGCGCATCAATTTTATTATAAATTAATAGCTGTGGTACTTCATCGGCTTCAATTTCTTTGAGCACCGATTGTACTTGTTCAATATTTTCTTGAAGACGAGAGTCTGCCGCGTCAATCACATGTAGTTGCAAGTCAGCTTCACGAGTTTCAGTAAGTGTTGCTTTAAAAGCAGCGACTAAATCGTGCGGCAAATGACGAATAAAGCCTACTGTATCAGCTAAAATAACGGGGCCAACATCTCCTAACTCAAGCTTACGTAGGGTCGGATCGAGCGTTGCAAATAACTGATCGGCTGCGTACACGTCTGAGTTTGTAATTCGATTGAATAACGTTGATTTACCCGCATTAGTGTATCCCACTAACGATACGGTAGGTATTTCATTACGTGTACGAGCTCGCCTACCCTGTTCACGTTGTACTGCCACTTTGGCTAAACGCGCACGAATATTTTGAATGCGCGCGCGCAATAAACGTCTATCAGTTTCGAGCTGAGTTTCCCCAGGTCCACGTAAACCAATCCCGCCTTTTTGGCGTTCAAGGTGGGTCCAGCCTCGAATTAATCGAGTCGACATATGACGAAGTTGTGCTAACTCTACCTGCAGCTTACCTTCATGGGTACGTGCACGTTGGGCAAAAATATCAAGAATTAGTGTCGTTCTATCAAGGACACGGCACTCACAAACACGCTCTAAATTACGTTCTTGTGACGGTCTAAGTTGATGATTAAAAATAACGACATCTGCATTGTGGATTTTTACAATTTCAGCTATTTCTTCTGCTTTACCGGTACCGACGAATAGTTTCGGATGTGGTGCTTGACGGCTGCCTTGCACAACCGCCAAACTACTAACACCAGCAGAAGATACCAACATCTCTAATTCATGAAGATCTTCACGATCTCCTTCTTTAGGTAAGTCGATATGGACTAAAATTGCCTGCTCGCCGGATTCATAGCGGTCAAACAAATATTACGCTCCTAATTTAAACATTTCCAGCTTCTGGCTCTTCTGAGTTGTCATCCCCTAACACACCTTGGAAGTTGACTGCACGAGCAGGGACAACGGTTGAAATTGCATGTTTATACACCATTTGATTTACAGTGTTTTCAAGTAAAATAACAAATTGATCAAATGACTGAATTTTTCCTTGTAATTTTATGCCATTAACCAAAAAGATTGATACTGGAATGCGCTCACGACGTAGTGCATTCAAAAATGGGTCTTGTAACGATTGGCCTTTTGCCATGTTATTATTCCTTCGTTCTAGGTGTTATTATAATTAAGTGGCTGAACTTATTTAACAAAGCTAAATAATTCAACTACTACTAGCTTAGCGAACTTACTACACGATGCAAGTTTTCTTCATCGCCTGTTGTTAACCAAGTGACATCAGGCCAGCTTCTCAACCAAGTTAATTGACGCTTAGCCAATTGACGTGTAGCTGCGATACCGCGAAAAAGCATTTCATCATGGTCAATTTCACCCGCAAGGTAATCCCACATTTGTCTATAACCTACACAACGAATAGAAGGCATATTGGGGTGCAAATCCTTACGTAGATATAGGGTCGAAACTTCATTTTCAAACCCCTGTTCTATCATTATTTTAAACCTTTCTTCAATTCGAGCATGTAACTCACTGCGCTCTTGCGGTGCAATAGCAAACTGATGAAAAGTATAAGGTAAAGCAGGCTGTTTTTGCTTTTGCAATTCAGTCATTGTTTTACCTGTTATACGGTATACCTCTAAAGCGCGATTAATTCTTTGTGAATCATTCTCACTCATTTTCTGAGCGGCTTGTGGATCAATTTTTACCAGTTCTTGATACAAGTGCGGCCAACCATATTGCTTAGCCTGTGCTTCAAGCTCTGCTCTTATTAGCGGATCAGCCTCTGGAAGTGGCGATAAACCGTCAATAAGTGCCTTAAAGTACATCATCGTACCTCCAACCAATACAGGTACTTTACCCTGTTGGTGAAATTCATCAATTTTTTTTACTGCATCACGTCTAAAATCAGCCACAGAATACGTTTCGCTCGGATCAAGTAAGTCAATTAAATGATGTGGTGCGCGAGCAAGTTCTTCGGCATCTGGTTTAGCGGTGCCGATATCCATACTCTTATACACTAACGCTGAATCAACGCTGATTATTTCTGTATTTAAATGTTCACACAGCGAAATTGCCAACGCCGTTTTTCCAGCAGCGGTTGGACCCATTAAAAATATGACTGGTAAATGACTCAACACGAATACCTTAATCTAATTGCGTTAAATAGTGATTTAGCTCTATTTTAACTGCTTTTTGACGTAAACGTTCAATAGTTTGCGGATTATTTTGTAAGCGCAGCTGCTGCGTTAAAAATGCATTGCTTGCATAAAAACGAGTTGGCACGCATTTCAGTTGCCACTCCAACCAGTTATCTATATTTTCAAGCTCTGCTTTGCATGCATTAAGCAGCTCATCTACCGCTGTACTTACATCGAGTAAATATAAGCACGCAGGCAATTTTTTAACCATTACAAATTGTTTTTCTATTACGAGCTCAAAACCAAGTAAAGTAAACCATGATTGCTGCGCTTCTATCACCAAGCAATCCTCTTTTGGTAAATTGACTCGCACAGGTAACAACAAGGCTTTTCCTTCCAAGTTACCAAGCTCTTTAATTTGATTATGCCAATCATCCACTAACGCATATTTAAAATGTGAGCAATACAATTGCTGCCCAGCACTGAATACACATACACCGTCATGAACACTGATAATTGAAACAACCTTTAAAACATTATGCGCAGACTCTAACCGCTGCGGTGTTACGGGTATGTTTGCTACGTTGTCAAAATGCGCCGCATGTTGCTCACTAACACCTTGATAAAACGCATTTACATCATGGTGGCTTGTGCTTGGTGTCGCACGATATGCGCCACTATGGCCGCTACGGCTAGCTCCTGATGACGTCTTATCAGCGCCCCTAGATTGAGCAGGTTGTAATTGCGATTTAGGGTAATCAAATATCCCTTCTGCCTCCACATTATTCGAACAGCTATGCGCCGCCTCTATAAATGCAGCTGCAGCCTCATTCTCAGCGCTTGCTGGTTCATCATTAGTAAACTCACCTTGCAGTGGCACTACGACCTGCTTAATGGCTTGTAGTATAAAGTCATGAATTAAGCGCCCTTGATGAAAACGCACTTCATGCTTAGCTGGATGAACATTTACATCAACCTGTCGCGGGTCAATATCAATATAAATAACAAATCCAGGTAATTCTTGAGTACCACTTACCTCTTCGAATGCTTGGCGGATCGCATGTAAAATAAGCTTGTCGCGCATCATACGATTATTTACATAAGTGTACTGAGTGGTATTTGCTGAGCCCACTGGCAGCACCCAACCATGCAGTTGTAAACCGCCCTCACCTGATTGAATATGTAACCCTTGCTCTACAAATGCCTTGCCGGCAACTTGTGCCACACGTGCGATTGCTTGTGTTGGGTCTGTTTTAGCGCGGTACTGCCTAACTACCTTTTCGTTATGAGTCAGTGTAATCGATACATCAAAACGGCTAAGAGCAATACGCTTTATAAGTTCATCAATATGGCTAAATTCTGTTTTTTCAGTGCGTAAAAATTTGCGGCGTGCTGGGGTATTAAAAAATAAATCTTTTACCTCAATAGTTGTCCCATCGGGATGCGCAACTGGCTTTATCTGCACTGCCATATCACGACCTTCTGCAAATGCTTGCCAAGCCGTTTCTTGCTCTTTAGGTTTTGAGCTAAGCGTTAAGCGCGATACCGAGCTAATTGAGGCAAGCGCTTCTCCTCTAAAGCCAAGAGAGCAAATATTTTCAAGATCATCGAGTGATTTTAATTTACTGGTTGCATGACGAGACAGCGCAAGCGTTAGTTCATCTTTACTAATGCCAGAACCATTATCGCGAATACGAATAAGCTTATGACCGCCGCGCTCTATATCTATCTGAATACGTGTAGCGCCAGCATCTAAACTATTTTCGACAAGCTCTTTTACTACCGACGCAGGGCGTTCAACTACTTCACCTGCGGCAATTTGGTTAGCCAAACGCGCGGGTAATATTTCAATATTCATAAGATTTCCTAGCAAACATTGCGCTGACAATAAGGTCTAACTTTGCGGTATGTCGAGCTCTTGACCAATAAATAAAGTACTAGAGGTGAGTTTGTTAACTTGCTTTAATTTACTGACTGTAATGCCATAGCGACTTGCCAACATACTTAAAGACTCCCCTGGCCGCACTTTATGCTTAGTCGGATACTGCGACTTTAATTTAGCAAACAGAGAGTCATCGGGTGGATTTTTTAAATAGTAAGTTTTAATCGCAGTAAATATCGCTTTAGCTAAACGCTCTTGATGATTCGCACTTTTAAGCAGTTTTTCTTCTCGTGGATTAGATATAAACCCTGTTTCTACCAAAATAGATGGAATGTCTGGCGATTTTAATACTGAAAAGCTCGCATGTTGTGGATCTTTTTTGTGCAGTTTCGCCACTTTGCGTAACTCTTTTACCATAACTTCAGCCACGCTCAAACCTGTTTTCATTGAGTGATCCATCGACATATCAAGCAATGCTTGCGCTAAGTACTTTTCGTTAGCCGCATCTTTCATTACATCGGCCGCACCACCTAATAGCTCTGAATGTTTTTCTTGATCCTCAATCCACTTACCAACTTCTGAGTTTGCTCGCCTGAGCGACAATACCCACACGGAGGCACCATTTGGACCTGGGCTTGAAAATGCATCTGCATGAATAGAAACAAAAAAGTCGGCTTTTTTCTCACGAGCACGGTTTGTACGAGTGTTGAGCTTTACAAAATAGTCGCCGCTTCGGACCATGCGCGAAATCATTCCTTGCTCAGAATCAATCATACGTTCTAAGCGTTTAGCGATTTGTAGTGTGACCGTTTTTTCATAAGTGCCTGATGGACCGATAGAGCCGGGATCTTCACCGCCATGACCTGCGTCAATCGCAATAACAATATCGCGCTCTTGGCTTAATTGGCGATTTTTAGCCGCGATTTGTGTCGATGATGTAACAGCTATACTTTTATTTTTACTATATAAATCAACAACTAATCTATTTTTATAAGGCCCAGTAGGCGCAAGCGCAAATACCACAGGTTTCACTGCGGCATTTAACTCAAAAACTAACCGGACACTTTGTTTATTTTTTGGTTTTGAGTAGCGTAACTTACTTACTATTTGGTGTTTTGGGGGGACACCTGGCAGTATTTTTAACTCGTTGGTGTTTTCTAAATCCACCACCAAACGACTAGGATTTTTTAGCATAAAATAACTAAAGTCGGGCTTGTCATTTAAATCAAACACCACTCGCGTACTATCTGGAGATGGCCATACACGTACGCTATTAATAGTATTTTTCGCCCACAGCGGCAGGCTTATGGTAATAACCATAAGGTAAATAAAGAGTTTAACTACAGCTCGACTCATTTGATAATTACTGCCTTCACTATTTTATTGTTTTTTATTTAGTTTTTCGACAATTGCTATACCGCGATCACTCGCACTATTAATAACAATTTTACGTTCGTTACCCACATAGCTTAGGGTAATATCTAAATCAGGCACAGGAATAAATTCGCCACCCTTCTCAGGCCATTCAACAACACAAATTGCATCTGCCGAAAAATAGTCTCGTATTCCCATGTATTCGAGCTCTTCTGGATCGCCTAAACGGTATAAATCAAAATGATAAACATTTGCTCGTTCAAGCTCATAAGGTTCTACTAATGTATATGTCGGACTTTTAACCTTACCTGCATGGCCAAAGCCTTGCACAACGCCACGGGTAAAGGTTGTTTTACCAGCCCCTAAGTCGCCGTGTAAATAAATCACCGCACCTTGTTCTATAATAGCCGCAACTTGGTTTCCCATGGCGACTGTGGCTACTTCATCATTTAGGTGTGATTCAAAACTACGCGTCATTACTACCTCAAAAATTCACTTAAAAGCGTATGTTTGCTAATCATACCAGAATATTTATTTAAGGCGATAAATTGCAGTTTCAGGCATAAAAAAACCGGCCTAAGCCGGTTCTTTAAAACGCTAGAATTATAATCCTAGTTTTTTCTCAAGATAGTGGATGTTCGTACCACCATTTTGGAAGTTCTCATCTGCAAGAATTCTCTTATGCAGAGGAGTATTAGTTTTAATTCCGTCAATAACAAGTTCATTAAGTGCATTGCGCGCACGGGCAATGGCTACGTCACGGTTTTCACCGTAAGTAATTAACTTACCAATCATAGAATCGTAATGTGGTGGAACCGTGTAGTCAGCGTAAATATGGCTGTCCCAACGAATACCTAACCCGCCAGCTGGATGAAAACGTGTAATTTTACCCGGTGACGGAATAAACGTTTCTGGATCTTCAGCATTAATACGACACTCAATAGCATGACCGCGAATAACAACGTCGTCTTGAGTGAACGATAAAGGCTGACCCGCAGCAATCTTTAATTGTTCTTTGATTAAGTCGATACCAGTAACCATTTCAGTTACAGGGTGTTCAACCTGAATACGTGTATTCATTTCAATGAAGTAAAACTCGCCGTTTTCGTATAAAAACTCAAACGTACCTGCACCACGGTAACCAATTTCAATGCATGCTCGTGTACAGCGTTCACCAATAAATTTACGTGTTTCAGCTGTAATACCTGGCGCTGGCGCTTCTTCAACTACTTTTTGGTGACGACGTTGCATTGAGCAATCACGTTCACCTAAATGTACTGCATTACCTTGGCCATCCGCTAATACTTGAACTTCAATATGACGTGGGTTTTCAAGGAATTTCTCCATGTAAACCATACCATTGCCAAAGAACTGCTTAGCTTCTTGCTGTGTTAAGGCTATTGAATCAATAAGTTCAGCTTCGCTGCGAACAACGCGCATACCACGACCACCACCGCCACCAGCGGCTTTGATGATTACTGGGTAACCAATGCGTTTAGCAATTTGCATGTTGCGTTCTTTATCATCTGATACCGGACCGTCAGATCCTGGAACACATGGAACGCCTGCTTTACGCATTGCTGCGATAGCAGATACTTTATCACCCATAAGGCGAATAGTGTCGCCTGTAGGACCGATAAATACAAAGCCACTTTGCTCAACTTGGTCGGCAAAATCGGCGTTTTCTGCAAGAAAACCGTAACCTGGATGAATAGCGACCGCATCAGTTATTTCTGCCGCTGCAATAATGCGCGGAATATCTAAATAACTTTCAGTGGCTGCTGGTCTACCAATACAGATGGTTTCATCTGCAAGCAATACATGCTTAAGATCGCGATCCGCCGTTGAATGCACAGCAACCGTTTTGATCCCAAGCTCTTTGCAGGCGCGCAATATACGAAGTGCAATTTCACCTCGGTTTGCAATGACTACTTTATCTAACATTAGAGTTGGCCTTTTACGTTACGCTATTATTCAATTATGAATAGAGGTTGATCAAATTCAATTGGCTCGCCATTTTCAGCTAAAATAGCTCTTACTGTACCCGCTTTGTCTGATTCAATTTGATTCATCATTTTCATAGCTTCGATGATACAAAGTGTATCGCCAACTTTAACTTGCTGACCTACTTCTACATACGCTGGCGCTTCTGGAGAGGCCGCTGCATAAAAAGAGCCAACCATTGGTGATTTAACCTGATGACCCGTAGGTTCTGCCGATGCTACTGGTGCTGCTTCAACTGCAACGGGAGCCGCTGCAACTGGGGCTACTGGCGCTGGTGCATATTGCTGTGGAGCAAATTGCGGGTAACCTGGGCCTGCGCTCATATTGTTACGATTAATACGTACTGATTCTTCACCTTCAGTAATTTCCAGCTCAGCGATACCTGATTCTTCTACTAATTCGATCAACTTCTTTATCTTGCGAATATCCATTACACGACCCGCCTATTAGTTAGTTTGTGTGTTAATTTAAATTAAATTGTATTTTGCAACCGGTTAACTGCTGCATTTAATGCTGCGTGATAACCCATTGCGCCTAATCCACATACCACGCCCTGTGCCACATCAGAAAAATACGAATGATGGCGAAACGCTTCACGTGCGTGCACATTACTTAAATGCACCTCAAAAAACGGAATATCAACACTTAACAGTGCATCACGTAATGCGACGCTAGTATGCGTAAATGCAGCTGGGTTAATTATTATGCAATCAACCGCTTGCCAAGCATCGTGTATTCGTTCGATGAGTGCTTGCTCACTATTACTTTGAAAATGCGTTAACTTAACATCTAGACTATCAGCTGCACTGGTTAGTTCGTTCATAATCTCACTGAGCGTCTGAAAACCGTATTTATCCGGTTCACGTTTGCCCAGCATGTTTAAATTTGGACCATTTATAACTAAAAAGTTAAATTTTGCAGCCATAATACGCGATATATCCTATAAGTAATGAGTTAAGCAGTTACTAACTAATTTTTCACTTTTAAGTAAGTAAAAAAAGTAATGTAGCAACAATTTCTCACGTTAACCAACTATTATAGTGATTTCGACGTAAATAGCAGCAAAATACTGGTCTAATCAGTGCTATAGGAATAAATCAGGAAGGAAATCAGAATACGCCACTTGATTAAATCAAGTGGCGTTATTGCACTATTATTGTGCGCTAGCGCGCACTGTAGCGAGGTGTTTAGCAAAATCCTCAGCATTTAAAAAGCCCGTTACACGTTGTGTACTTAGCTCTTTACCTTCGGTGTTAAAAAACAAAATACTCGGTAAACCGAACACCGTGTACTCTTCCATTAGCTCAATTGTTTTATTATCACTTTCAGTTAAGTCAATTTGAATAAGCTGATAATGGCTAAACTCACTTTGCACTTTGGCATCTGGAAAGGTGTAATGCTCAAACTCTTTACACGCCACACACCAATCGGCATATAAATCGACCATAACCAGCCGGCCTTGCTTATTTGCCTCAGCAACAGCCTCTTTAAGCTCTGCTAGGTTAGCAACGTGCTTGAATTTTTCGAGTATGGGTGCCACTACCACCTTTTCTTGCTGGGCACTTACAATATTATTTTCGTCCGTTATTTTTACAAGTTCACGGTGCAACGCATTTACTTCCTTTTTGACCTCTGCAATCTGCAAAGATAATTGTATTTTGGGCTGGGTTGTTGGCCAGAAATACTCTTTGACCAAATTAAAGCCTGTAATAACTGACAGTATTGCTGCAAACCATAAAACCGTTTTTAATTTACTTTGCATCTGACCACTTTGCCAATGATGCAAATATAGTGCTGTTGCTAATGCGAGTAAGCCTGCCATTAATAATATAATGTCAGCACTGATTAAGCGCTCAAGTAATATAAGTGGCACTATTAACATTACAAAACCAAACAAGGTTTTAACTTGCTCCATCCATCTGCCCGCTTTAGGTAGCAGCTTTCCGCCAGATGTGCCTAACAATAATAATGGTAACCCCATGCCTAAACTGAGCACATACAGAGTTAACCCTCCAACTAAGTAATCCCCACTTTGCGCTACAAATAATAGCGTTGCCGAAAGTGGCGCTGTAGTACAAGGTGATGCAATTAAACCCGAAAGCACACCCATAAAAAATACACCAATGTAATTTCCACCTTTTTGATTATTACTAACCTGCGTTAATTTACTCATCATACTGCTAGGTAGTTTTATTTCGTACCAACCAAACATCGACATAGCAAGCAGAACAAACAATAAACTAAAGCTGATAAGCACATAGGGGTGTTGCAAATAACCTTGTACGTGACCACCCAATGCAGCAATAACCAACCCAAGCGCTGCGTAAGTAACCGCCATACCTTGTATGTACACAAACGATAACCCAAAGGCTTTTTTAGTAGAAAGATTTTTTTGCCCTGCAATTAAGCTCGACAAAATGGGGAACATGGGGAATACGCACGGTGTAAACGCAAGGCCAACACCTAAAATAAAAAATATTAATAAATTAGTAATTAAACTTTGACTGGCCAACTGCTCAGTAAAAGTAAGTTCTTTTTCGGTGTTACCTGAATTTGTTGTAGGTTCAGTGGCAGGCTCGTTAAGTGCTGCAAATGTGCTTTGCGCTGTTGCGGCTTTATCAGAAGCGCTATTTTGATCTACATTCTTAATCTGTGCGTCACTAATTACACTAAGTGGAATACTAATCACTTCTGGCGGATAACAAAGCCCTGCTTTAGCACAGCCTTGGTAACGCACTTTAACTACGGCACCGTCGGTAACATTACTTAATTTACTTATTACACTTACAGCGTTAAAAAAGACTGCTGTTTTACCAAAAAATTCATCTTCAATAATTTCGCCACTACCAGAGTCACCCACTTGAATGTTTGCGCCTTTGGCAATGATTTCTATTTTCTTTTTATACAGGTAATAATCTGGTGCTATATCCCAGCCCACAAACAAAGTATTGCCTTGCTGGTCAAAATCAAATACAAACGCTTGCTCTACAGGCAAAAAAGTATGTTGAGGAGGTCCTAATAAATTACCAAGCACATTATTAGTCGCAGCCTTTACAGGCACAACTAATAAGGTTACCAACAATAAAAAGAAAAAACGCATTAATTTAATACCTCATCCATCCAATTAAAATAGGCTAAGTTTCCGGTTGCAACATCAATAACTTGTATCTCCGGCACTTCGTAACTGTGCATTGCTTTTATGGTTAAAAACACATCGTTCATCTTGTCTGATTTCGTTTTTATAAGTAATTTAGCTTCTATTGCTTCAGCTATTTCACCTTCCCACATATAAATAGCTCCCACATTGGGTAAGATATTTACGCAAGCAGCGAGTTTTTTCTCTACTAACGCCCTTGCGAGCGTACGTGCCTCGGCTTCGTCTTTGCAGGTCGTAAAAATCAGTTTAAATTGCGTAGTCATTATGAACCTTACTTATTTAACAGTGTCTAGCTTCATAGTATCTGATAGAGGGTACAATGTGTAGACGCTAAAATAACAGTAAAATAACTATAGCGATGCCATAACCTTGAAAAGAGACCTCGTCACCCTCATTTATATTTCATCAACTCTTTTGAGTGTCATTATTTAGAGAGCGTTATGTTTAGATTTTTATTTGTGTTGTTTATCATCGTGCCTATTATCGAAATCGCCTTACTAATTCAAGTAAGCGACGTAATCGGCGGGTTTGCAACAATTGCACTGGTTGTTATTACCGCTATTTTAGGTGCCAAAATGGTGAAGACACAAGGCATGGGCGCATTGCAGAATGTGCAAACGCAAATGGCGCAAGGGCAAATGCCAGCAAAAGAATTATTTACCGGAATATGCGTTGTAATTGCGGGCGTATTATTACTTACCCCTGGCATTATGACTGACGTATTTGGACTACTATTACTAACCCCTGCTATTCGTAACAAATTGGCTGCAGGCCTTGCTAGCCAAGCAACTGTTAGAATGAGCGCAGGCATGCAACAAGGGCCATCACCGTTTGCTCAACAACCACATTCACCGCGTGAACAGCAGCAAATGGACCAGCCAACAACTATTGATGGTGAATATGAGCGAAAAGATTAAAAATTTATCGTTTTTTCTCTTGGAATTTTTCACTCTACCCCCATTAATGAATGCAAATTAGAAAAGCTTTTTTCTGTACTGTTCAGAAACTGTTAGGAGAACTAAAAACATGAACATTCGTCCTTTACAAGATCGCGTAATCGTTAAACGTCTAGAAGAAGAAACAAAATCTGCTGGCGGTATTGTATTAACTGGCTCTGCAGCTGAGAAGTCAACTCGCGGAGAAGTTATAGCCGTAGGTAATGGTCGCGTTTTAGAAAACGGTGACGTGAGAGCGTTAGAAGTTAAAGCCGGTGACACTGTGTTATTTGGCTCATATGTTGAAAAAGTTGAAAAGATCGAAGGTCAAGAGTACCTGATCATGCGTGAAGATAATATTTTAGGCATTGTAGGCTAAACCTACTTTTCGTTTATAAACATTTAAGAATTTAGAGGAATTTAAAACATGGCAGCAAAAGAAGTACTTTTTGCAGGTGACGCACGCGCTAAAATGCTAACTGGCGTAAACATCCTGGCAAACGCAGTAAAAGTTACATTAGGTCCTAAAGGCCGTAACGTTGTACTAGACAAATCATTTGGCTCTCCAGTTATCACTAAAGATGGTGTATCTGTAGCAAAAGAAATCGAACTTGAAGACAAGTTTGAGAACATGGGCGCACAAATGGTTAAAGAAGTTGCATCTAAAGCAAATGATGCAGCCGGCGATGGTACAACTACCGCTACAGTACTTGCACAGTCTATTGTTAATGAAGGCCTTAAAGCTGTTGCAGCAGGCATGAATCCAATGGATCTTAAGCGTGGCATCGACAAAGCAGTTATTGCTGCTGTTGCTGAGCTTAAAGCGTTATCTGTTCCTTGTTCTGATACTAAAGCAATTGCACAAGTAGGTACTATTTCAGCTAACTCTGATCAAGAGATTGGTAATATCATTGCTCAAGCAATGGAAAAAGTAGGCCGCAACAGTGGTGTTATTACTGTAGAAGAAGGTCAATCACTTGAAAACGAACTAGATGTTGTTGAAGGCATGCAGTTTGACCGTGGTTACTTATCTCCTTATTTTATCAACAGCCCAGAAAAAGGCACTGTTGAACTAGATAACCCATTTATTCTACTTGTAGATAAAAAAATATCTAACATCCGCGAATTATTACCAACATTAGAAGCGGTTGCTAAAGCAAGTAAACCACTACTAATCATTGCAGAAGACCTTGAAGGCGAAGCACTAGCTACATTAGTAGTTAATAACATGCGCGGTATTGTTAAAGTATCAGCTGTTAAAGCACCTGGCTTTGGCGATCGTCGTAAAGCAATGCTACAAGATATCGCTGTATTAACTGGCGGTACTGTTATTTCTGAAGAAATCGGCTTAGAGCTTGAAAAAGCAACAGTTGAAGACCTAGGTACAGCTAAGCGCGTAATTATCACTAAAGATGATACAACTATCATTGATGGTGCTGGTGAAGAAGCGGGTATTACTGGTCGTGTTTCACAAATTAAAGCACAAATTGAAGAAGCAACATCAGACTACGATAAAGAAAAACTTCAAGAGCGCATGGCTAAACTAGCTGGCGGTGTTGCAGTAATCAAAGTAGGTGCTGCTACTGAAATCGAAATGAAAGAGAAAAAAGACCGCGTTGAAGATGCATTAAATGCAACTCGTGCAGCGGTTGAAGAAGGCGTAGTACCTGGCGGCGGTGTTGCACTTGTGCGTGCTGCTAGCAAGCTAGCTGATTTACTTGGCGACAACGAAGATCAAAACCACGGTATTAAAGTTGCACTTCGTGCGATGGAAGCACCACTTCGTCAAATCGTAACAAATGCAGGCGACGAAGCATCAGTTGTAATTAACGCAGTTAAAGGCGGCGACGGTAACTACGGTTACAACGCAGCAACTGGCGAATACAACGACATGATTGAAATGGGTATCCTAGATCCAACTAAAGTAACACGCTCTGCGCTACAGTTTGCAGGGTCTATTGCGGGTCTAATGATCACTACTGAAGCAATGGTAGCTGAAATCCCTAAAGACGAATCTGCTGGTGCACCTGATATGGGTGGCATGGGCGGAATGGGTGGCATGGGCGGCATGATGTAATCATCCCCTAAACACCTAGCTCAAATAAAAACCCAGCTTCGGCTGGGTTTTTAGCTATTGGGCACAAATAAAGTAAAAGCCACAGGTGTGGCTAATTAATAAAATGACTTCGCGTATCCCTTTGCTTCTTAAATGCATGCCAAGCCATACTCAGAGTTAATTTTATTTATTAAAAATTATTAAGGATATTAAGATGAATAAAAAACCTGAACTAATCATCTCATCACTCGATGCAGATAGATTGTATGACTTAATGGAATCACTACCTACAGGTAGCTTTGCTAATAAAGAAGAATTGGAAGCTGAACTGGCACGAGCAACAATAGTCGAACCTAAAGATATGCCATCGTCAGTTGTAACGATGAACTCAACCGTAAACTTTATTGTTGAGTCTTCTAAAGAAGAATTTACGTTAACCTTGGTGTACCCAAAGAATAGTGATTCTAGCGGCGATAAAATATCGATATTATCACCCGTTGGTAGCGCATTACTTGGACTATCACAAGGCGACGAAATTGAGTGGCCTAAACCGAGTGGCGGCTTAATAAAGGTAAAAATAAAAGAAGTAACCTATCAACCAGAACGTGCTGGTGAATTACACAGATAAACACTTTATGCACTTAGCGCTAAAACTCGACTTAAAGTAAACCCAGCCTCGGCTGGGTTTTGCTTTTTAAGGAAGAATGTTTCGTTAAATCAAGGAGTTCAAAGTTCATATCAAGTAAATATAAGGATTAACCTCTACAACTTACCTTTTTGAACAACGCTTAGTGCGAGTTTACCTTGAATTAATGAAAAGAAAACGCAAAACCTATCGCTTGGATCAAACAGCAATCTTATGCAATGTGTCGCCATATAATTACTAAAGAAATAAGGCTGAATATCCACAAATAGTTGAAAGAAAAAACTGATGAAGTGGATAATTTGTTGTTGTTTCACCTAGAATGTCATTGAAAACCATACTTATAACAAAATAGTTGACCAATATACCATTTGATTATAAGCTGGAATCTATTAGTTTTACACTATAACTGATATCGAACTCGAAGGGGATTGTCGAGGCTAAGTTTATTTAACATTACAAGGCAATAAAATGACTACTTTAAATTTTTTAACAAATTTAATTCCTCAACTAAAATTAGGCTTTTCAATAAAAAAGTCTCAACTTAGCCCTGAGAGTTTTAAATTATTAGTACATTTGATTGAAACAGGTTACATCAAAGCTCTTAAAACTGGACACGTAAATGGAAACACTGAATACCTCAATATTTCTTTGACTCATGAAGCTTATGAATATATTAAAACTCATGAAAACAACAAGGCAGAGGAATGTAATGTCTAAAAATCAATGGGTAACTAAACGTGGCGAATTTTGGGCTGTAATTGGTGAAGGTAACGTAAAAGTTAGTTCTTTGCATACTACTCAAAAGAGTGCAATTGTTGTAGCGAAACGTATTGCCAAGAACCAACAAAGCGAGCTTATTGTTCAAAACAACAATAACAAAATTAGGTTAAAGAATTCCTATGGGCGAGATGTATTCCCACCCAAGGGGTGACTTTATCTCATTTGTTACGAATACATTTGTTTATAAAGGTTTGAGCTGTATACGGGGAAACTCGCACGTATGGCTCAAAGGGAGAGGAGTGATCAGTAATAATCACTCCTCTCCCGACATAAGCATCAACTGCTAAGTACCTAGCTCAAATAAAAACCCTGCTTTGCCTAGGTTTTTGCTTTGTAATATAAAATATATTGATATTGTTTAATTTACACCCATAACTAAATACAAAAATGTACAGAGAAGACTCAGGTGATCCACCCGATGATGAAGACGAACTCGCAAGTTAATTCATATTACATACTGCGGGCATATACCCTGCGTAGTCGCTAACTAATATGATAAAAAGCACATTTATTTAATAGTACGGAGTAAACCAAATATGACTAACGTACAACAGCATATAAGCAGCATTGCATTAGTTGTTAAGGACTACGACGAGGCCATTGAGTTTTATACTCAAAAGCTCAACTTTGAGTTAGTAGAGGATACTGACTTAGGAGGAGGTAAACGCTGGGTGTTAATTTCACCTCCAAATTCAAACGCTGCCAGTTCTAAAGGAGCTAATTTACTACTTGCTAAAGCCACAACACCCGAACAGATGAGTGCTATTGGTAATCAAACGGGTGGTCGCGTGTTTTTATTTTTGCATACCGATGACTTTTGGCGAGATTATAATTTAATGCTTTCTAAAGGCGTTACATTTAACGAAGAACCTAGAGTAGAACCCTATGGCACCGTAGTGGTTTTTGAAGACCTATATGGTACAAAATGGGATTTACTGCAGCTTAATAATTAGTTATTTAAAGTGACGCTTTAACTCACGTCACTTTATTAACTAACTCCCTTACAATTGGGAATAAATCACTGGGTAGCATGCCCCTTTGCCCGTCTCGCTCACTGGCGATATCACCGGCTTTAGCATGCAGTGTTACACCATAGCGTGCTGCTTCATCAATAGTTAAACCTTGAGCAAGTAATGCACCAATAATACCAGTGAGTACATCGCCACTTCCGCCAACGGCCAATGCCGGGTTGCCATCTTCACACACCCACGTGTGCTGGGCATTATCTATTAATGTTCCTGCGCCTTTTAATACACAAGTCGCGTTATAGCGTTTAGCGCAAAGGCGGGCATAATTAAAGCGGTCTGATTCTATGTCGCTGGTGCTCACACTTAGCAGTCGCGAAGCTTCGCCTGGATGTGGCGTCAAAACGCATTGATCTAACATATATGATGAAGCTTGCTTAGCGAGTAAATTAAGGGCATCTGCATCTATGACTAATGACATTTTATTGTTTTGGCAATATTGCATTACTTCATCGAATGTTTGTTGTGCCCACTCGTCTTGCCCAAGCCCTGGGCCAATAACAACGCAGCTTGCCCACTCTAGCGCTTGATGTAAGTTATTACTACTTACCATAAGTTCTGGTCTGCCAATACTAATAGGCGTTATTGAGCTTTCGTGTGTATACACTCTTACCATGCCAGCACCGGCCCTAAGGGCAGCTTCACTACTTAACCTAATTGCACCTGCAGTACCTTGATTACCACCAACACATAAAAGTTTACCGTGGCTTCCTTTGTGACTATTGATTGCCCGCGTGGCTATTCCTTTAAAGCTATTAATATTAACAAGAGTTCCTGAAGATTGAGCGACACAAGTAAACGCATCGCCAATTGCTAAATCGTCAAAAACTAACTTACCACTATATTGTTTACCTGCCGTCGTTGTGAGCCCTTGCTTTATACCCACAAAAGTAACGGTTAAAGTCGCTTGTACTGCGCAGCCCAATGGCTGTCCTGTATTCGCTTCAATACCTGATGGAATATCAATGCTTATTACGGGCTTACTACTATTGTTTACAGCTTTAATTATATTCGCAAAATTATCGCGCACGGCGCTATTAAGGCCAGTACCAAGGAGCGCATCAATAATTATATCGCACTCATTAAGCATGTCTTTTGTAAAATGAGAAACCACCCCACCCGCTTCTATCCATAACTGCTGCGCCTTTGCCGCATCACCAGTTAATACTTTATTAGGCTCAGCTGCGCATACTGTTACCTTTTTACCTAATTGTTTTATGAGCCTTGCAACAATATAACCATCTCCAGCATTGTTACCATGCCCTACAAGCACCAAGGTATGCTGGGCATTGAATAACTGCCATTGGTCCAATACCGCTTCTCCTGCACGCTGCATGAGGGTGAATAAATCACAATCGCTATTCTTAGCTGCAAGCGCTTCATTATCTCTCACCTGCTCTGCGCTAAATAGGGTTTGGTTTAGCATATATGCTCCTGTTAGCTGGCTTTGATTTTACTTTATCAAGACTCAAACCTATCGGCTAGATTAGTAATTAATTTTTATATGTGATGTATAACTGTTGGGAGGTAAATATTTAGGTGAAAAAGTTATTTAGGTATTAAAAGCCCGAGATTAAACTCAGTTCTTAATAATTAACTAGGTTAGTAATTACGCTACGATAGTTACTTTAGGTCAAAGGTAGGAACACCGCTTTTATATGACACTTTATTTTAGACATTAAAAAACCCGAGACTAAGCTCGGGTTTTTGGGTAAAAATTAGCTAGGCTAATAATTACGCTACGATAGTTGCTACAACACCAGCACCTACAGTACGGCCACCTTCACGGATAGCAAAACGAAGACCTTCATCCATCGCGATTGGTGCGATTAGAGTTACTGTCATCTTGATGTTATCACCAGGCATTACCATTTCTACGCCATCTGGTAACTGTACGTCACCTGTTACGTCAGTCGTACGGAAGTAGAACTGTGGACGGTAACCTTTGAAGAATGGAGTATGACGACCACCTTCATCTTTCGAAAGTACGTATACTTCTGAAGTGAATGTAGTATGTGGCTTGATTGAACCAGGCTTAGC
>NZ_JACJEM010000056.1:0-29297 GCF_014164085.1 Pseudoalteromonas sp. SG45-5
CTAAAACAACCCATTTCTTTGTTGTAAATTTCGCAAAGGGAACAACCATTTACATCAATTTACGCCTAGAACTGAATTATTTTTTCGGCGTAAAATTTAGATCACATACTTAATGGAATTGGTATTACTATTTCTTCGGTTACAGATAACCAATTAGGTAATACCAAAAATCAACGTAACGAGCAGGGTTTATTGGTAATTCAAGCGCGATTATTTAGCATTTAATTCAGTTAATGGTTTTAGACAACAAAGGGTCTTCGATTTTTCAAAAATTAAGGCATTCAATCTACCGACAGGTTTAAGTAATGCTTGATAGTAAGGTCAATGTCTGCTTATTACGAAAAAATCGCTAAAGTCACCTTAAGTTGATTATTTGAGTTAATTTTATGTTGAGCTGGTTAACTAGCCGTAATAGTATACGGCTAATTTTAATTGGTACTTCTATATGTTAGCAAGCAGGGCCATTTTTATTACGTGCACTGGCAAGCTGTCTTGCGATTTCTAATAACGCTGGTGAAATATCTTCAGCGCCGTCTTTAATTAGTTTTGTAACATCACCTGACGAAAACAAACCGTCACGTGGTGATTTAATACCTAACTCACGAACAAAATCCTTCGTTTTACCTGTGCTGCCTGTTTCAATAAACTTAAAAATAATACGTTCATTGTTGTTTTTAGCAGGTGCTTTTAGCGTTTCGATTTCGTCATGTATTGCAGTTAGTTTGTCTTCTAAAATTTCTATACGTTCTTGAATGCTATTGTATGATTTCATTTATTGGATCTTTTACTAAATATATTTAAACAATGGCGGCTATTATCGCATAGTTTGACAATAGAGAATGCAAACCTATAAAGTAAAAGTTATTTTTAATTAAAAACAATAATTTATATAAGTTTAAATATGCAAAAAATACTTAAAAAGCTTTTTATGTTAAGTGCACTAGCTCTAAGTGCATCATTAATAAGTACATCAGTAATAGGCGCAACAAGCTATGCAAACGATGGCGTTATAACTGATGAAAGCCGTAATCGCACTATTCCTATCAATATTACATTGCCAAGTAACAATGCTGAGTGCACTGAACAAGTAAAATGCCCTGTAGCGTTTATTAATGCGGGCTACGGGATTAGCCATAACGAATACACGTTTGCTAGTAATGTGTTTAATCAGCGTGGATACTTAACAATAGCCGTTGCACATGAACTAAAAACCGACCCTGACCTTAATCGTGAGCAGCCTTACTTAACAACACGTATGGAAAACTGGCACCGTGGCGTAGTAACGCTTAAGTTTTTAGTTAATGAGCTATCGAGTAAATACCCAGCGTACGACTTTACAAAACTCACCTTATTTGGGCATTCTAATGGCGGTGATATTTCCGCATTATATGGCTCTATTTATCCAAACGAAATTAGCACTATTATTACGCTCGATCATCGCCGCATGTTGATCCCACGCAATAAAAACATTCGCGTGCTTACACTACGCGGTAATGATTACCCAGCTGATGCGAATGTATTATTAACGGCAGAGGAGCGGGGTGTTTATACTGTTAAGCAAATACTCATAGAAAAATCGCGCCATAACGATATGTATGATGGCGGACCAAAATGGCTGGTGGATAGAATGAGTAAAGAAGTAGGGGCGTTTTTAGATAATTAGCCAAGATATAATCAAGCCAACTTTAAGCTGGCTTGATATATAAAGGTTTAAGCTGATGTAGAATTTTGAGTGGTATTAAACAAAGCATGTATATTATTGCAGGTTACCCTTGCGGTGTAGCAAACTGTTTTATTGGTCGTTCTTTTATCTCCATATCTTCAGTAGGAATAGCTAAAAGTGAATATCTGGTTCTTATGGTAATGATATCAGCAAATTTACCGTTAATGTACAAGTTGACGAACGGTGTAATCGTACTTACTAAGTATTTTTTTTCAGGGTTTAAAGCAAACCTTTCTTCCATGCCTTTTAGCTCAATAAACTTTACTTCAAGCGGTTCGAACTCTATAGAGGATAATTGTTTGTGGGCACGCCGCCGTCCTTGTATAGGTTGTTCAGGGACTTTTGCACCTGGATTTTTCGCTCTTAATGAGAAGTATTCATCCGCTTCATATATAAACATTGAGTTTAAGTCGATTCCCTGCTTATCGAAAGCGAGAGAGCTTAGCTTAACTTGGTAAGGCGTAGTATTCGCCAATCTTATACTAGTGATACATTTAGTATTTAGATGACAAAATGTATAAGAGGATGTAGCAATAGGACCTTCGATAATTTCTTCAGAGTTGGCAAAAGTAGAGTAACTAATTAAAAGAAATATAATATTTACTAAAATTTTCATTGAGCTGCTCGCACTGCATTTTCAAAAAGATATGCCGAATATAGTAAGGTATCTCTGTCTTTATTAGTTTGATAAATCTGTGTATTTTGAGCAATGAAATTCAGATCCTTTAAAGCCGTTCTTGCGTTATAAGCTGTATCTTCAGAAGTCCAGACTGCGTGGCTAAACTCATGAACAATAGTATCTACTTTTCCATCTGTACCCGCTTTAAAAAAACTATTACCAAACCCAATAATACCATGTCTATCGTAATAAGTTGCACCACCATATACAGCGCATTTATAAAGTTTTTGTGGGGTCGAACTCATTGCATCTACTAAGACTGGATACTTTACGTGCTTGACGAATTAAAAAGGTTCTTGTTGCTTCAAAATTTGTAGGGTTTAACCATATTGCATCATAATTTTTTTGAATTTTTCTTTATCCTTTTTATCTGCGTTGGTTGGATTGTTTAGTCTTTTAATAAATGCTGTTAATGCTTTTGGAGTTAAGAGCATAGCTATTTTAACTTGTTTCAGCTCAGATAGAGTTAACTCGATACCTGTTTTGTTTGTTACTTCGTAAATTGAAAAGTTATTGCGTTCGTAGTAAGTATTTTTATTCATACCGATCCTTGATTATTAAATATTACTGTAAACTACTAAAGGTGTACCTATTATTCAACCACTATATTTAATTTTAGAGTTTAAGTTTGCTTTATTAACAACTTAATATAACGCAGTAATAACTGCGCTATATTAATTTTACGGCAGTTATTCTACCAGTTCACTTACAATAACCGGGTTGTTATGCAGTGTTTTATGCACAGGGCATTTGTCGGCTATTTCGAGTAAACGCTGGCGTTGTGGCTCTGTTAAGTCGCCACGTAAGGTGATTTTACGGGTAATGGCCTCAAGGTTACCTGTTTGTTCGCAGTCGTTGCAATCCTTGTTGTAATCGCGAGTGTGATCAAGCTCTACTTTTACATGCTCCAGTGGTAAGTTTTTACGTGTAGCGTACATACGCAACGTCATTGCCGTACAAGCACCAAGCCCTGCTAATAAGTGATGATACGGATCGGGACCTAAGTTTTTACCGCCTACTTTTATTGGCTCATCTGCAAGCCAAGTATGATCTTTTGTACTTACGTGCTGAGTAAATACATGGTCTTTTTCTTCAACAAGTACATTGCCACCCGTTAAACTTGCCGTGTATTTAGTTTTGTCGTACTTAACATAACGGTTTGCCCACGTTGCAATTATTTGTGCTGCGTAGTCGGCATCGTTTTTATTTGTTAAAAGGTGATCAGCGTTATCTAGGCTAATAAAGCTTTTAGGATGCTTAGCTGATGCATAAATTTTTTCAGCTTCACTAATATTTACAGTCGCATCAATAGGGGAGTGCATTACTAATAATGCGCGCTTAAGTTTACTTATGTGGCTTTTATCGTACTTGGCTATATCGTCAATAAATTGCTTTTTAATGGTAAATTCACGACCAGCTAAGTTAACTTTAGCTTCACCTGCTGCGTTAATTTCATCAAGGTGTGCTTCAAAGTTATGCGCTACGTGCTGCGCATCTGACGGTGCACCAATGGTTGTAATAGCCGATACTTCAGGAATATGCTCAGCAGCAGCAAGAACGGCAGCCCCGCCTAAACTGTGGCCAATGAGTAGTTGCGGCGCTGCAAAATGCTCACGTAAATGATTTGCCGCTGATACTAGGTCTTGAATGTTTGACGAAAAATTACTGTTAGCAAAATCACCATCGCTATTGCCTAAGCCTGTAAAGTCAAAACGCAGTACCGCGATACCTTGTAGTGTTAATGCGCGGCTAATCCGTGTGGCTGCTGCTATGTCTTTACCACACGTAAAACAGTGGGCAAATAACGCGTAAAACTTAATATCGCCAGACGGGCGTTCAAGTTGGCCGGCAAGTTCTAAATCACCGCTTTTAAAAGATACTTTTTGTCGCATGAGAAGCCTTATTTACACAAATAAAATATATTCTAATAATAGACCAGAGATAGTTACTAAACCTTGCAAATTCAACGTTTTTTTGTAAATTGATCTTGATCAAACCAAGCGATGGTGGCGCAGCTTTGCGGACATATGTCCTTATGTTTTTGAGGTCATTTGTCTATCCTCACATAGCGCTATAATGAAGGCTTTGCTACTTTATATAAGTAATTTAGCACTATTGAAAGCAACTCACTTCACACAACCTATTCACTGGAACGTACAATGCAATTACCTACTGTTGATTATAAAGCTCCCGATGCGGCTGCACAATTTGTTGAATCGTTAAGAAATACTGGATTTGGCGTTTTAAAAAACCACCCAATCCCACAATCTTTAGTTGAGTCTATTTACAAAAATTGGCAAGACTTTTTTAACTCAGAGCAAAAGCAGGACTTTTTATTCTCTAAAGACACTCAAGACGGTTACTTTCCGCCTTCAGTATCTGAAGTGGCGAAAGGCTTTACAATAAAAGACATTAAAGAGTACTTTCATGTGTACCCTAAAGGTCGCGTTCCTGCCCAGCTTGAAGCTGATGTACGTGAATACTACCGTTTAGCAAGTGAATTTGCGGGCACGTTGCTAAGCTGGGTTCAGGCTGAAGCGCCAGCTGATGTACGCGCTAAATTTTCGATTGATTTAAAAGACATGATTGCCGATTCGGAGCAAACATTATTACGTATCCTACATTACCCACCAATGACGGGTGATGAAGAACCAGGTGCTATTCGTGCGGCAGCCCATGGCGATATTAACCTATTGACTGTATTACCAGCTTCTAATGAGCCTGGTTTACAAGTTCAAAAAACAGATGGCGGTTGGTTAGACGTGCCATGTGATTTTGGCAGCTTAATTATTAATATTGGCGACATGCTACAAGAAGCGTCGGGCGGGTATTTTCCATCGACAATTCACCGTGTAATTAACCCAACGGGTAAAGCATCTACTAAATCGCGTATTTCACTACCGTTATTTTTACACCCGCATCCAGATGTTGTGTTGTCAGAGCGCTACACGGCAGATAGCTACTTGCAAGAACGTTTGCGTGAGTTAGGTGTTAAGTAACTCTAATACTTAGAGTAATTAAGTATAAACAAAAAACGGCCTATGGCCGTTTTTTGCATTTTGAGCAACTTGAGCGAAGGTTTAATTTTAATAAACTATGCTCAATTGCCTGCAACGCAAATAATGGCATGCATTCTTAGCTACTACAGGTATAATGCGCGCAACTGGCTAATGTAGCCTTATTTAAAAGAGAGTTTATATGAGTTTTGAAGGTTTAGGTTTATCACAGTCTTTGGTTAATGCGGTTTTAGAGAAGGGCTATGAAACGCCAACGCCGATTCAGGCTCAAGCAATTCCTGCAATTATTGAACGTCGTGATGTTATGGCGGCTGCGCAAACAGGTACTGGCAAAACGGCTGGTTTTACATTACCACTTATTGAGCGTTTGTCGTCGGGCCCTAAAGCTAAAAGTAATCACGTACGTGCGCTTATTTTAACGCCTACACGTGAACTTGCTTTGCAAGTAAGTGAAAACGTTGAAGAGTACGCTAAGCATTCAGATGTGAGCTCGTTTGTAGTTTACGGTGGCGTTAAAATTAACCCACAAATGCAGCGTCTTCGAAAAGGTGTTGATATTTTAGTAGCAACGCCAGGTCGTTTAATTGACTTACATAATCAAAATGCAGTTAAATTTGATAGCGTTGAAGTGCTTGTACTCGATGAAGCTGACCGTATGTTAGACATGGGCTTTATTCACGATATTAAACGCTTAATTGCTAAAATGCCTGCTAAACGTCAAAACTTGATGTTTTCGGCAACATTTTCTGATGAAATTCGTGCACTAGCAAAAGGGCTAATTAATGACCCTGTTGAAATTTCAGTTGCTGCAAAAAATACCACAGCTAAAAGTGTTACTCAGTGCGTTTACGCGGTAGATAAAACACGTAAAACAGCATTGCTAAGCCACTTGATTCGCACTAACGATTGGCAACAAGTGTTAGTATTTAGCCGCACAAAGCACGGTGCTAACCGCTTAGTTAAACAACTAGAGCGCGATGATATTGTAGGCGCGGCTATCCACGGTAATAAATCACAAGGCGCACGTGTTAAAGCACTTGATGGTTTTAAAAGTGGTGAAGTACGTGTACTAGTAGCAACAGACATTGTTGCACGTGGTTTAGACATTGTTGAATTACCGCATGTTGTTAACTACGACTTACCAAACGTATATGAAGATTACGTTCACCGTATTGGCCGTACAGGCCGTGCTGGTGCATCGGGTCATGCGATTTCGTTTGTAACAACAGAGGATGCTGTTGATTTATACGGTATTGAACGTTTTATTGGCGAGCTTATTCCGCGTGCTGAAGAAGACGGTTTTGAGCCTATTAACCCAGTAGCTGAACGCGCATTAGATGCTCGTCCGTTACCGGCTAAAAAGCCTAAGAAAAAGCAGCCTTTTAATAAGCCTAAATCTGATAGCAGCAAGCCTAACAGCAAAAAGCCAAATAATGGCGGTAATGGTACCGGCCCACGCCGTGGTGGTTCTAAAAAGCCAGCAGCTAAAACAGATGATAACGCGCAAAACCCATGGGCAAAGCGTGAATCTGTTGGCGGTAATGGCCAACGCCGTCGTCGCACAAATAACGATTAATGATTGTATTGGCGTTTAATTAATTTAGAATTTAGTTAAAGGCTGATACAAAAAACGCGCTCCCTTCCTGATAGGAGTAGCGCGTTTTTTATTGCCTGTAATTTGTCATGAGCTGATTAAATAGTTAATGGCCAAGCCTACAAATAAAGTAACACTTACGCTAAGTAGTGTACCGAGCATGACGTACTCGGTAAGTTTTTTATCTTTACTTGCACTTAAATCACCAAACCTAAATACTGACTTTGCAGCAAGTAAAAAACCAAGCCCTGCAAATTGGTCAAGCAATATAAAGCTCAGCATAAGTACACGTTCCAACATACCAATGCTTTGACCTGCAAGCGGTAAGCTACCAGTACTTGAAAAGTTACTTGTTAAACGCTCTAACATCATTCTTATAAATACGGCGCAGGGGCTTAAAATAATTAAATAACCGCATACCACCCAGAGTATTTTGGGATCAGTGAGCATATTATTAATTGCTGCCATAAAGCTACTGTTATCAGTTAACCAAATACTGAGCGCAATAATAACGAGTATGTGCGCTATTTGATCTAGTAAAAAAGGCACCACGCCTTTATTAGAATATGATTTAGCTATATCAATAAAGTAATGGCTCACCATAATGCTCGCCGTGGCAATTAAAACACTGCTTAATTGCTGCCACCCAAATGTGTATTCCCACACGGTAATAATGAGTGCACTTGTTACACCATGCACTAGTACATGAAAATAAAGCTTATTGGCTTTAAAGTGGCGAGTGTTTCTGTCGTTTACCCAACTCATAGGTTGCCAGTAAAAATCAGCGAGTAAGTGGCCAATAATAAGCGCGACCAGTAAAAGTGAAAACGTCATTATTCACATCCTTTAATTATATTTTTTATAACGTGTTGTGTGTGCTTAATAAAGCGTTCTATAAGTTGGTAGTGCGCTAAATTTAGCAGCTTAGTTATATTTTCACGGCTGGTTTTAAGCTCTTTAGCCATTGCAGCGTGGCTGTTGTTTGGTGATGTTAAATAGACATAAAGGGCATTTGCTTGTTTTTGCGTGATTTTAGTGAGCAATACGTCAGCAAAGGCTAAATTAAGATTTAAGCTTTCATCGAGCTGCTGCTCATTAATACTAAAAACAAAGCGTTGGTTACCTATTTTATCAAGGGCTTGCCCCGAAAAGGTAAAGGCAGAGCCGGTTGCTGTTTTTATATCGCTGCGTGGGTTATCTATTTGCCCAAGCGCTAAGCTTTGGCGTAGCTCATAACCTGAGGATTTAAGGTGTAAATACACTAGTATGGCATTTCTAAAAAGGTGCTCAGGATTATTAACTTGTAACTGAAAGGCATCGCCTCGATATATATTCCAAAGTGTTTGCTCACCCGAAATATTTCGCAAACTTTGCTCTAGTTGGTAAAGCATGGCATCGTATTGCTGCTTAGGGATAGTTTGCGATTTAATAATATCGCCGCTGATCACACCAATCATAAAAATCTCAAAATAGTTACTTTTTAATATGTAACCAATATTGGTTACATAAGGGTAAGTAACTAATTTAGGTTACTTAAATATAAATTGCAAGGTACACTTATTTTAATTGCTATTAATCCTCACTAGGACACTAAATGACGTTACAAAACGAGCAGCAAAGCACGAAACCACGAGTCGGTATTTTTGTTGATGTACAAAATATTTATTACACGTGCCGCGAGAGTTACGGAAAAAACTTTGACTACAATGCGTTTTGGCGCGTAATGCAGGCGCAATACAATATTGAATGTGCTTTTGCATATGCAATTTACCGAGGGGATGAAAAGCAAAATCAGTTTCAAAATATTTTGCGTGCGATTGGTTTTGAGGTAAAGCTAAAGCCATTTATTCAACGCCGTGATGGCAGTGCTAAAGGCGATTGGGATGTAGGCATAACAATAGATATGTTAGAGCAGGGTAAAAATCTTGATAAGGTTATTTTGCTCTCTGGCGATGGTGACTTTGCTTTGTTACTTGGGCATTTAAAAAATCAATATAATGTACCGTGCGATGTTTATGGTGCCGACAGGTTAACCGCTGAGGTATTAAAACAAAGCGCAGAGCAATTTCATTTAATTGATAATACTTTGCTACTTTAACAGCAAAAAATAGTTAAAAAAGTGCAAGCTAAGTGCCTGCAACATGAGAGATTTTAATACAAAGCCGTAATAGGTGAATTAAGCCTTATATAGGCTTTTTTATTACTGTAATCAATTGGGTTTACTAAATGATTATGGTAATTTTAAAGCATAACGAGTTACCAAGGACTTACATGCTTCATTACAGCAACATGCCACTAGACAGAGGCTCAAATTTTCGCAAAGACCCATCGTGGCTTAAAGCGCAAATGTCGGCGCAAAGTAAATGGGTTTTAGTTAAAAATAATCAAACCCTATTTATTAAAGATACCCCAAAAGTAAGCTATTTAAGATATCAACAAGTGGCCCATTTAGATTTAACGAGTGCTATTTTTGTTGGTTTAAACAATGCTAAACAGGGTGTGTTTGCACTGGATGTCTCTGATCTGGATGAAAGCGTACTTTCGCCTTTAATAGAGGACGCGCAGTTTTTTGACATTCGCCAATATGGGCCTCAAGTGACCATTAAATATGCCTCAATAGCCGCCCTTGCGAGAGGTTTATGTTATTGGCATGCCACGCATCGTTTTTGTGGACGTTGTGGTAGTAAAAATCGTTCAGTGGAAGCTGGGCACTCTCGGTTGTGTGAAAACGAAAACTGTAAGCATCCTACATTTCCGCGCACCGATCCTGCGGTAATTATGGTTGTTACTAAGGTATTTGCTGATGGAGTAGAGCGATGCTTGTTAGGTCGCCAAGCTGCGTGGCCTGCTGGTATGTATTCGTCGCTTGCTGGGTTTGTAGATCCTGGGGAGACACTTGAGCAAGCCGTTGCGCGTGAAGTTAAAGAAGAGGCTGGTATAGAGGTTGGAAACGTACGTTATGTTGCATCTCAGCCATGGCCGTTCCCATCGTCCATTATGCTTGGTTTTTTTGCAGAGGCAACGTCTGAACAAATTAACGTAGATAAAGAAGAGCTAGACGATGCAAAATGGTTTAGTCGTGAAGACTTAGCACAATTTGGTAATTGGCACGAAGAAGGTGAGCATTTAAAGCTGCCTAGAACCGACTCTATCTCTCGTTATTTAATTGAGCATTGGCGTACAAACCCTTAAGGATTAACAATGTCGAGTAAAAGTAATAAAAACACTCAGCTGGTATCATCAGGGCGCAAAAAAGCCTATACACATGGCGTAGTAAACCCCGTTGTACAGCGTGCATCTACCATTGTATTTGATACCGTAGCCGATTTAAAAGAAGCGGCTAAAACCCGTGGCGATAAAACGTTATTTTATGGGCGCCGAGGGACAACAACACACTTTGCGCTACAAGAAGCGATTACAGAACTTGAGGGCGGCGAAGGGTGTGCATTATATCCCTGTGGCGCAGCAGCGATCAGCCAAGTGTTATTATCGTTTTTAAAAACCGGTGATCATATTTTAATGGTTGATAATACATACGAACCTACCCGCGATTTTTGCGATAAGATTTTAGCCGGATTGGGCATTACAACAACCTTCTACCCGCCAACCATTGGCGCAGGTATTAAAGATTACATTCAGCCAAATACCAAAGTATTGTTTTTAGAGTCCCCAGGTTCTATTACGATGGAAGTGCAAGATGTGCCTGCTATGGTAAAAGTAGCCAATGAGCATAACGTAATGACCATACTTGATAATACCTACGGCAACGGTTTGCATTATCGTCCGCTAGAGCACGGTGTTGATATTAGTATTCAGGCTGCAACAAAGTATATTGTTGGCCATTCAGACGTGATGATGGGTGTAGCTGTTGCTAATAAAAAGTACTGGCCAACCTTGCGCGAAAACTCGTACTTACTAGGGCAATGTACCAGTGCCGATGATGCGTATTTAGCGCTTAGAGGCCTGCGTACAATGGGTGTGCGTTTAAATCAACATGAAAAAGCAGCAATAGAAGTAGCTAAATGGCTTGAACAACATGAGCTTGTTGATCATATTCGCCACCCAGCATTCGAAACCTGCCCAGGGCATGAGTTTTTTAAACGTGATTTTGATGGCAGTAATGGGTTGTTTTCATTTGTCATGAAAACCGGTAATCAAAAAGCGATTGATGCATTTTTAGATAGCCTTGAGCATATTAAAATGGGCTTTTCGTGGGGCGGTTTTGAAAGTTTAGTAACAGCTAATTTAACTATGAAAGGGCTGCGTTCAAATACAGGTTGGGATTTAGGCCCGGTTATTCGCTTGCATATTGGTCTTGAAGATGTTGAAGATTTAATTAGCGATTTAAGCCAAGCACTTGAGGTTTATAAGCAGCATTTATAATTTATATCGCAATTTATGCTGTTACATTTAAATGTATTGTTACAAAGCTCACCATAGGTGGGCTTTTTTTTGCTGGTAATTCAAGGTGTTTACACTTAGTGTGGATAAATACACAGAAAATAAAAAGTCATTAAGGATAGTCAATGGCAACACCATTACCGATAAACGTAGGGCGATTAACGCAAATAGCGGGATTTGAGCTTGTACGTATGTTTTTAACTAAACGTGGACTTATTGCATTAGCTGCCTTTGCATTGGTGTGGCTAATAATACTGCGCTACCCAATAGGGCAGGCAGTAGGCATTGTAAGTGCGCCCGATTTTGAGCAAATAGCCCGTGATATATCAGGTTCTATTGGTTTAAGTAAATTATTGGATTGGCCTGAGGCCGAATTTGCTATGTATTGGCTAATAGCGCTTTATAGCTTTCCCGTTTTTGGTTTATTTATTTGTAGCGATCAAACAGTAGGCGACAGAGAGCGTGGCACACTGAGGTTTTTATCACTGCGCTCCACTCGCTTTGAAATACTGTTTGGCCGTTTTTTAGGGCAGCTAGCGGTATTAGCCTGCTTAGTGGGCATTACTCTTGTGGCTACGCTCGCTGTACTAGGATTTAGAGATCCAAGTTTACTGGCAGGTGGTTTTGCCCGTGCACTTTCTATATTTTTTATATTAGTGATTACTCTGTGTCCATTTGTAGCACTTATGACGTTAATAAATACCTTTGCTCGCTCATCGCGTTTATCTATCGTGCTGGCAATTTTATACTTTGCGGCAGGTGGTATTGTTGTGGGCATATTGCAATGGCAAATACCCGCATTTAGTATGCTTGATTATTTATTTCCGGGTGTGCAAATAGAGCTATTAGCGGGGCAAAATTTACCATTATTAAGCGCTGTGGCTATTCCCCTTGTGCAAACTGCGGTGTTACTAAGCGTTGCTCAACGTATTTTTGCAAGGAGCTCACTATGAGACCATTAATTACAGCTCGCGGTTTGAGTAAATCGTATGGTGCAAAATTGGCGCTTAATAATGTGGACTTTGAGATTAATAAAGGTGCGCCAGTGGCGCTTGTTGGGCCAAATGGTGCGGGTAAAACCACCTTATTTAGTTTGTTGTGCGGCTATATAGCGCCAAGTAAAGGCAGCCTTGAAATATTAGGGCATAAACCAGGGAGCGCTGCTTTATTTAATAAAGTAAGTGCATTACCGCAAGACGCGCAACTTGACCCTCGTTTTAGTATAGATAAGCAACTTGCTTTTTATGCAAAGTTACAAGGCATGGGGGCCAAGCAAAGCCAAACCGAAGCACTACGTGTACTTGATTTAGTGGGATTAAAAGAAACTGCAAAGCAGCGTGCAGGGGACTTATCGCACGGTATGCGTAAACGTGTAACGATAGCGCAAGCACTTATTGGCTCACCAGAAATTGTTATGCTTGATGAAGCAACGGCAGGGCTTGATCCGATTCATGCCAGAGAAGTGCGCGAGCTGGTATCTGAATTAAGTGAACAGGCTACTTTTATTTTAAGCTCTCACGATTTAACTGAACTTGAGCGACTATGCTCACAGGTACTTCATTTAGATAAAGGTGTACTAAGCGAACATCAAACAAAAACTAATAATACCGATAAACACTTTTATACATTAATGCTCAGTGAAGCTTATCAAAATGTTGAGCAACAGCTTCAAGCAATTACTGGAGTGAGTCGCGTATATATGAGTCAACATAAAGAGTATGTTATTGAATATCAGCCAACAGACGAGCCGCTTGATGTTATATTGCTAAATTTTTGTCATCAGCATAACTGGCAATATAGACAATTAGTTAATGGCCATACACTAGAAAACCAAATATTTAAGCAAGAAAGCATATAAAGATTAATAGTGAGAAGGCAATAACGTTTATTTTAGACAAATTATTGACGACAAAAACAAAAGTAGAAATAAAGTAGTGCACAATATATTTTTTTTACTGATTAATAATTATTTCTATGGTCAAAGTAGGTGTAATTAGCTTTAAAATTAAGCTAATTACACCTTTGAGGGTTATTAAAAAAAGCTTAATAAATTAAATAAAAGGTAATGTGGTTTGAATTTATACCTAAAAAAAGTATTTTTTACTAAAAAAAATTTAAATTAGTAAAAATTTTAACTGCGGTAATGCTATTAATGAAGTTTATCGGATAATTGAAAAAGAGATCACTTTAGCTGCAAACTGTACCGTATTTACTGGCTTTTCAAATCATACTTATTGCAAGTAGTTGTTGACTCAATGTTACAACTACTTTAAATTAACATTTGCTAATATTTCATTACAAATACTTCATTAAAATCAGGTTGTTATATAACCCGTCATTCAGTTTTCATTCATTTTTTAGGCGTTAGGATGCGCCCCGACTTGAGCTACACAGCTTAAGCATAAAAAGTAATATTCATAGGGAAATTTCAGAATGAAAAAATTAGCCGTTATCATTTCAAGCATTTTATTATCAAGCGCTGCAACCACTGCAATGGCAGCAGATAGCTACCAATCAATTAGCAATTTAGGCTACCAATACACAGACAGTAATAATGATGATCAATTTAAAATTGATTCTACGTATTATTTTTCTCCTAAAAAAACATTAGGTCCGTACGATCAATTTGAATACATTAACAAGCAAAGTAACGTTTATGGTGCTTACACTGATAACGATGCTGGTGATGTAACTGCGATCGGTGGTGAATACTTCTATAAAGATGTTGTTGTTGGTGCTTCTTACGAAAACAGTGATTTTGGTTCAAACAATGAGTCTTACTCATTAACTGCGGGTTATTTTTTCAACCCAGATTTACTTGCAAAAGTAAAATTTGTTGATAATAACGATGGCGATAATTATACATTATTTTCATTAGCATATAACCACATGCTTAATGACACAGATTACGTTGGCGTAACTGTTGAGTCAGATGATGATTTTGATTCTCGTTCAGTAGCAGCTAAGTACTTTGTTGATTTACAACAAGGCAACTTTTTAACGGTTGAAGGTACATTTTTAAGCCTTGATGAAGCTGATGATCACTGGAATGTTGAAACAAATTACTACTTCAGTAAAGCGACATCAGTATTTGCATCTTACGATAAAGAAGATGCTTACAGCTTTGGTGCACAACACTTCTTTAACCACAACATCGGTTTAAAAGTAGGTTACGGAAACAACGCTGATGACTCTGATAACGATACTTACTTCGCTAACATGCGTTTTCAGTTTTAATTAAGTTTTAAACTTATTTAAAACAAAAGTAATATTGAAAAGCCCGCTAATTTAGCGGGCTTTGTTGTTATTAGATAAGTGCATTATTACCAGCCGCAGTTGCGGCCTTCATTTTGCTTATCTAAGTATGTTTGTAATGGCGCAAAGTAATCGAGCATTGCAGTTGCATCCATCTGTGGTTTACCTGTTATGCTTTCAAGCGCTTCTTGCCAAGGTCGAGATGAGCCCATTTCAAGCATGGCGTTTAGCTTTTCGCCGGCTTCTTTTGAGTTGTAAATAGAGCAGCGATGAATCGCTTTATCGTTACCGGCAATTTCACATAAACTGCGATGAAACTCAAATTGTAAAATATGCGCTAGAAAATAACGAGTGTAAGGCGTATTACCTGGAACGTGGTACTTAGCACCCGGATCAAAGTCGTTTTCGCTACGTGCAATAGGGGCTTGTACTCCTTGGTATTTTTCACGCAGTTCCCACCATGCTTTATTGTAGTTCTCAGGTGTTACTTCACCTGAAAATACCTGCCAGCGCCACTGATCAACCATTAGGCTAAAGGGTACAAAGGCAACTTTATCGAGAGCCATTTTCATTAGTAAACCGATGTCTTTTGATTCATCTGGAACTTGTTCAAGCAAACCAATTTCTTTTAAATATCCAGGCGTAACAGATAAAGCAATGGTATCGCCAATGGCCTCATGAAAACCATCGTTAGCACTTTCTTGGTAAAATAAAGGTTGTTTGTTGTACGCACGCTGATAAAAGTTATGGCCTAACTCATGATGAATAACTGAAAACTCTTCGCCTGTACGCTGAATACACATTTTAATACGCAAATCGTCTTTGCTGTCGATGTTCCATGCTGATGCATGGCATTGCACATCTCTATCTTTTGGTTTGATAAACAGTGAGCGTTCGTAAAATGTAGTTGGCAATGCATCAAAGCCCATTGAGGTAAAAAAGCTTTCAGCTCCTTTTACCATTTTGAGTTCGTCATAGTCATGCTTTGCTAGTAATTCGGTTACGTCATAACCCGGATCAGCGTTTTCTGGAGCAACGACATCGTAAATATTACCCCATGCTTGCGCCCACATATTACCAAGTAAGTGCGCTGGAATAGGTTGATTTTGTGGTACTTTGTCTGTGCCATATTTTTCGCCTAACTTAGCGCGAACATGGCAGTGCAGTGAGTTATATAATGGTTTAACTTGGCCCCAAATACGATCAAGCTCGGTGGTGAAGTCATCAGCAGGCATATCGTATTTACTGCGCCACATCGCGCCGGTATCGACATAACCAAGCTCTTTTGCTCCTTCGTTTGTCAGGACTACTTGTTGCGCGTAAAGTGGGCGCATTGGCTTTGATATTTGACGCCAACCTTGCCATAAATCAAGTAGTTCGTTGTAATTTCGGCTGGTGGCCATTGTAGATGTCATGTCGCCTAGGCTCAAACAGCTGCCATCTTCTTTGCAGTATTTACCTTTACCGTATAAACCACCAAGTTGTGCAACAATATTTGAAAGTTGTGCTGTTTTATCTGCGTCTTGTGGTGCTGGCAATGTAAGGGCTAGTTTTAGTTTATCAAGTTTTCGGCGGGCATCGTAATCAAGGACGAGTGTATCGTATTTAGCCGCTTCGTTGGCTAAGCGCACAACAGTTTCGGTCATTTTACGATTAACCTCAGCAGATAAAGCTGACGTATCGTGAGTAATAAAGTTAGCGTAAATCCACTCTGCCCGACTTGACTCTAAATAAAGTGCACTGAGTTCTTTCTCGGTGTTTGCAATAAATACGTTAGCATCTTTAGCTGTAACAGCTTTTTTAGTGTGTGCTGAGTCGGTGGTGTCTATGGTTATTTCTGCGTCGCAGGCAACTAAAGCAAGAGTACTTGCGACCATTAAGGCGCTTATACTCAGCTTATGGCGAGGTGTGTTCATCGTATTTATTCCCTTCGTTTATTGTTATTTAGAGTGATGATAATAACAGTGAACTTTCAAAGAATAAATGAATGCGTTGGGGCGATTGAGGGATTTCGCAATGATTGTATTTAAATCAGGATAGGTCATAATTGAATCACTATTTAATTTAATGTGTAAGGAATATACGCATGTCGGTATTTATCATTTTACTGGTTGTGGTGGTGGTTATTTTTGCAGTTAAAGATATTCGCCTAAACCTGATCAGTCGTCCTACATTTAAAATGTTTAAAAAGGTGCTTCCGCCATTATCGCAAACAGAGCGAGAGGCAATGGAGGCCGGCGATGTTTGGTGGGATGGTGAACTATTTAGTGGCAACCCCGATTGGCAAAAGCTACATCGCTTTCCTAAACCTGAATTAAGCGATAAAGAAAACGCATTTATGGCTGATCAAGTAGAGACTTTATTGGCAATGCTTGATGATTATCAAATTGTACAAAAAGATAAAGACTTACCAAAAGAAGTGTGGAATTACCTAAAAACGGAAGGTTTTTTTGCGCTGATCATTCCTGAAAAATTTGGTGGTCGTGAGTTCTCAGCAATTGCTAATTCAACGATAGTGTCAAAAATTTCGACTAAAAGTTTAACTGCTGCAGTGACTGTTATGGTGCCAAATAGCTTAGGCCCGGGCGAGTTACTCCTTCACTATGGTACTAAAGAGCAGCAAGACCGTTGGCTACCAAGTTTAGCTAATGGCACAGATGTGCCTTGTTTTGCGTTAACGGGACCAGAAGCGGGCTCTGATGCGGGCAGTATTCCTGATTCAGGCGTGGTGTGTATGGGGGAGCACAATGGCGAGCAGGTGATGGGTCTGCGCTTAAACTGGTCAAAGCGCTATATTACACTTGCACCGGTGGCTACAGTACTAGGCTTGGCATTTAAAATGTATGATCCTGATGGTTTGTTGGGTGATAAAAAAGAGCTGGGTATTACGTGTGCGCTTATACCAACAAATCATCCTGGCGTTGAAACGGGTGAACGTCATTATCCGCTTAATATGGCCTTCATGAATGGCACAACGTACGGTAAAGATGTATTTATACCACTGGATTGGATTATAGGTGGGCAAGAATGCGCAGGGCGCGGTTGGAGAATGCTTGTTGAGTGTTTAAGTGCTGGTCGTGGTATATCGCTGCCTGCATTAAGTGCGGCTACAGGTCACTTGGCATCAAAAATGACATCGGCTTATGCAGTGGTGCGCCAGCAGTTTAGTGTATCTATAGGGCAATTTGAAGGTGTGCAAGAGGCACTTGCGCGTATTGGTGGTTTAACTTACGCACTTGAGTCGTGCAGGCTAATGACAGCAGGTGCGATTGATTTAAAGCTAAGTCCGTCAGTTGTAACCGCAATTGCTAAATACCATATGACCGAAATGGGGCGTACGGTAATGAACGATGCAATGGATATTCATTCGGGCAAAGGGATTCAAGTTGGCCCAAATAACTATTTAGCGCATGGCTATATGGGGATTCCTGTATCGATTACGGTAGAAGGCGCGAATATTTTAACCCGTAATTTAATGATATTTGGCCAAGGTGCCACGCGCTGCCATCCGTTTGTTTTAAAAGAAATGGAAGCCGCTGCAATGGAAGATGATGACGCAGCACTTGGGCAGTTCGATAGTTTATTAATGAACCACATACTATTTGCTGCAAGTAATGCCAGCATGGCATTTGTGCATGGCCTAACACGCAGCTATTTTGCTAAAGCGCCCGTGAGCGGTGAAACCGCAGTTTATTATAAACAATTGACTAGAATGAGCCGAGGTTTGGCTATTTGTACCGACGTTGCAATGCTAATGCTCGGTGGTGAGCTTAAGCGAAAAGAAATGATATCGGCACGTTTAGGTGATGTGCTGAGCCATTTGTATTTAGCATCAACCGTTTTAAAGCGTTACGAAGACGAAGGACGCCAACAAGCAGATTTACCCTTTGTTAAATATGCAATTGAGAATTCACTATTTGAAATTGGCCAAGCATTTAATGGCTTCTTTAAAAACTTTTCAAACCCTGTTGTTAATTTTACCCTTAAACGCATCGTGTTCCCTGTGGGTAATCATTACCACAGACCAAGTGATGAAATAGCGCAAAGTATTTGTGAGCACATGACTCAACCGGGTGTGTTTCGAAACCGCTTAACACATTTATGTTATGTAGACGAAAATGCGGGTACGGGGGTGATGGAAAATGCATTTTTGGCAATGCATGACATGCAAGCGCAGTTTAAAGACTTAAAACAATGGCAACGTAAGGGCAGTGTGCCTGCAACGCTTGATATTGAAGGTGCGATAAACTATGCACTTGAAAATAAGTTACTCGAACAGGCTGACGCAGATGCAATGCATCATGCTAATAAATTGCGAAAACAAGCCATTGCGGTTGATAACTTTAAAGCAGGTGAGCTTTGAGCGAGTACTTAAATAACCTGAACTCTGGATAATAAATCTATCTCGAGCAGCTATCTTTAGCGCTAACCGCGTTGAATTTACGTGCAATAGGCCAGCTATTGACGCGTAAATTCGCCTTGTTTTCACTGAAAATCTCTTAACCAGAGCTCAGGTTAAATAATAATTAAAATACAAAAGGCCTTATAAATATAAGGCCTTCTGCTTAAGTCTGTTTATCGTGCGTAAGGGTCGGCAAGTATTTTATCTACATACCATTTGCCTTTTGTATGTATCATATTTACGCTGCGCATCTCATCAACTTTTTTGCCATTAATATAACCGGTAAAAACAATATTAATTTTAGCTTTATCACCGTATTGTTCACGTAAGCTCGTATTCGATCTATCAACCTCAATAATCACTTCATCGTATTGCATGTTTATTAAGTTGCGCGCAAACTGTTTTGCAGTACCGTAGGATTTCATTATACGAGTAAGCCTAGGCGTTGCGTAAGCAGTGGCTTTTTGTAAGTCTTGTTGATTATATAATGCATCAAAGTAAGCGGCTGCTGAATCACCAGGACTGTCACTGGATACTTTAACATCGTCATTACACCCCAAAGTGAATAGACAGATTATTAGGCTAAGCAGGGTTACTATTTTTTTCATCATCATCGTTATAGTTATTTATTCAGTTTTTAAAGTGTGTAATTAAATAGTGAAGATGTAAAGAGGACGGGAAAGATTGGCTGTGAATATTTTTAATAAATAATAAAAAAGGATGCAAAAGCATCCTTTTTTACAAAATGTTTTATTGAACGAGCTCTTGTTCACTAAATTCCTCATCAAACATTGGGCTTGATAAGTAACGCTCAGTAGCACTTGGTAAAATGACGACGATGTTTTTATCCGCATTTTCTGGCTTTTCGGCAATGCGTTTGGCTGCAACAACGGCAGCACCTGACGAAATACCGACTAAAATGCCTTCTTTTTTCATTAACTGATGCGCCATTGCAATTGCATCTTCGTTAGATACAAGCTCTGCACCATCAATTAGTGTCATATCTAGGTTACCAGGAATAAAGCCTGCACCAATGCCTTGAATTTTATGAGGGCCAGGCTTAATTTCTTCTCCTGCAAGCGTTTGGCTAATAACGGGAGAATTAGTTGGCTCAACGGCAATAGATTTAACGTTTAGGCCTTTTTCTGTTTTAAGGTAACGGCTAACACCGGTAATTGTACCGCCAGTACCCACACCCGCTACAAAAAAGTCTACTTTACCATCAAGGGCATCATAAATTTCAGGGCCCGTTGTTTCAAAGTGAATCTTAGGATTTGCCGGATTTTCAAATTGCTGTAATAAAATATATTTATTAGGTGCGGTTGCTTGAATTTCTTTTGCTTTTTCAATTGCGCCGTTCATACCTTTTGCACCGTCGGTAAGTACTAGGTTTGCACCTAGTGCTTTTAATAGCTTGCGACGCTCTAAACTCATGGTATTTGGCATAGTCAGCGTTAACTTGTAACCACGTGCTGCTGCAACAAATGCTAAAGCAATGCCTGTATTTCCAGACGTTGGTTCGATAAGTTCTTTATCTTTCGTTAGCTGGCCTGATTTTTCAGCTTCCCAAATCATTGATGCACCAATACGGCATTTGATACTAAAGCTAGGATTACGAGATTCAACTTTAGCGTATACATTCCCACCTGTAACACGGTTAAGTTTTACCAGCGGTGTATTACCGATGCTTAGTGAGTTATCTTCAAAAATAGTAGGCATAATGTTCCTTTGGATACAATCTGATCAACGTATTAGCAGCCTATGCTACTAACTATATAGACACACTTTACTGGGAGTTAAAAAAAACTAAAGTAAAGTTTGGCTATAACATATATCTATTGAGCTTATAACTAAGTGAAATAAAAATCCACAATAGCCGGCACTTTAGTTATTAAAGGTATGTGCAGAGGTCGCGCTTATTTTATTAGCATTTGAAATGCGGATGAAATCTATTCATTTACCCTATATTATCTTCAAAATCTTCATGTGTTGTTGATTATTTGTGCGAATGAACCACCGTTGAACAGTTTTATGACACAAGCTAAGTAAAACATGATAAAAACACGTATCTAAATTCAATAAAGCAATCACAATGAAGTTAATCTTAAAATTAATTGCCGGTATTGTTGCCGGTATTCTGGTCGGACTCTACGTACCAATTACGGGTGTTGAACTTTTATTTACGGTAAAAGAGCTGATAGGTCAAATTATCTCTTTTACTATTCCGCTTATTATTTTGTTTTTTATTGCATCGGGTATTGCAGGCCTACCAAAAGGGTCAGGGCACTTACTTGGCAAAACAGTCGGGTTTGCTTATAGCTCTACAATTATTGCAGGTACGCTTGCTTTTTTATTAGTGAGTGCTGTTATCCCATTTTTAAGTGGTGGCATAACATTTGAATCAGAAATCGCAACAGAAATAGGTAGCTTTATAGATTTAGAAATTCCACCACTTATGGGGGTTATGACCGCATTAGTTACTGCCTTTGTATTTGGTATAGGTATGAGTCAGCTAGAATTAGACACACTTAAAAAAGTGTCCGATCAGGGACGTGATGTTATTGATGGGCTTCTGTCAAAGGTAATTATTCCTGCTTTACCATTTTATATCGCGGGCGTATTTGCGGAAATGACAGTAGCGGGGACGGTGGTTGATACGCTGCAAACATTTGGTGTGGTACTAATTGCAGCACTTGTTATGCATTGGTTATGGTTAAGTGTTTTATATATAGCGACAGGTATCTTGCTTAAACGCAATCCAATCGAATTAGTGAAAAATATGCTACCTGCTTACTTTACGGCATTAGGGACTATGTCGAGTGCGGCAACAATTCCGGTATCACTGCAATCAAGTAAAGCAAATAATGTAAAAGAAGATGTAGCTAACTTTACTGTGCCGCTTTGCGCTACTATTCATCTATCTGGATCAACGATTACAATAGTAACTTGTGCAATGGCTGTTATGTTTTTATCGCCAAATATGGCAGTACCTTCATTAATGGAGATGATGCCATTTATTATGATGCTAGGTGTCGTTATGATTGCAGCCCCTGGTGCGCCAGGTGGGGCCGTCATGTCGGCGCTTGGGCTATTAACAAGCATGCTTGGCTTTAATGAAGGCGCAGTTGCATTAATGATTGCACTTTATTTAGCACAAGATAGCTTTGGTACTGCGTGTAATGTAACAGGTGATGGTATCATTGCATTATGGGTTGATCGTTTTAGCGATAAAAAATCATCTTAAACTATTAGGTTGAGGCAATAATATTAGTTATTGTCTCGCTTTATCTCTGTTTGTATGGCAAATTAATTTATTAAATTGCGTGTTGTTAGGTAAATGAGGATGTTCCATTGATTAATGTACTTTTAGTTGATGACCATGAACTTGTACGAACAGGAATCAAGCGTATTCTTGATGACGTACGAGGGTTTAAAGTAATTGGTGAAGCTAAAACTGGCGAAGAGGCTGTGCAGTTCTGTCGTCAGCATGCGCCAAACATCGTATTAATGGATATGAACATGCCAGGTATGGGCGGATTAGAAGCGACTAAAAAGATTTGCCGCTATTGCCCTGATGTAAAAATCATTGTGCTTACTGTTAATTGTGAAGACCCATTTCCGAGCAAGGTAATGCAAATTGGCGCACATGGCTTTTTAACCAAAGGTGCAGGCTCTGACGAAATGGTCCGCGCTATTCGCTGTGTTCATGCTGGACAACGTTATATAGCCCCAGAAATTGCACAACAAATTGCATTAGCGCAAGTGACAGGTCGTACCGACGAAAACCCTTTTCAGAGTTTATCTGAGCGCGAACTACAAATTATGCTTATGATCACCAAAGGTGAAAAAGCACAAGATATAGCTGAGCGTTTAAACTTAAGCTCTAAAACAGTAAACAGTTATCGCTATCGCATGTTTGAAAAGCTAAATGTGGGTGGAGATGTTGAACTGACCCATTTGGCTATTCGTCATAAAATGATTGATATAGACGTGTCGTACTAATCATAATCTATGTCTGAATTTGATCATGCACATTTCCTTAAGACGCTATCAAGTGAGCCCGGTGTTTACCGTATGCTTGATAGTGGTGGCCAAGTTATTTATGTTGGAAAAGCCAAACACCTAAAAAAACGAGTCAGTAGTTACTTTAGAAGTAATATCACGGACAGTAAAACGCGTGTTTTAGTCAGTAATATTTGTGATATTGACGTCACACTCACCAATACTGAAACCGAAGCGCTGCTACTTGAAAATAATTTAATAAAAAAATACCAGCCTCGTTACAACATATTATTACGCGACGATAAGTCGTATCCTTATATTTTACTGACCAGCCATAAACACCCTCGTTTAGCTTTTCACCGGGGGAGTCGTAAAATTAAAGGCGAATACTTTGGGCCTTTCCCAAGCGCAGGCGCAGTATCTGAAAGCTTGCGGTTAATGCAAAAAATCTTTCCTGTTCGTCAATGCGAAGACGCTTATTACCGCGCAAGAAGTCGCCCATGCTTACAATACCAGCTTAAACGTTGCTCCGCGCCGTGCGTGAACAAAGTAACGGATGATGATTACAGTGAGCAAGTAGATTACGTACGTAAATTTTTAACGGGTAAATCTCACGAAGTTATTGCAGATTTAATAAAAAAAATGGAAGAAGCCAGCCAGCAACTCAATTTTGAACTGGCGGCAAAAGTTCGCGACCAAATAATGCTACTTCGTAAAATGCAGGAGCAGCAGTCTATTTCGGGTAATTTTGCTGAAATGGATGTGGTAGGCTTTGCCCATTTGAATGGTTTAAACGGTATTCATTTATTAATGATCCGCGATCATAAAGTACTAGGTAGTAAAACGTACTTCCCAAAAGTGCCAAAAGATTCGAGTGAGCAAGAAATACTAACTTCATTTTTAGGGCAGTATTATTTAGCGCCTGGCGCGACAGGGCGTATTGCAAAAGAAATCATATTACCGTTTGAAATAGAAGAAAGCGGGGCTTTAGGTGAAGCACTCACACAAATAAGTGAGCGTAAAGTAACCCTTAAAGTAGTTACCCGTGGTGAACGTGCGCAATATTTACAACTCGCAAATAAAAATGCATTAAATAGTATTGCGGTTAAACAAAGTACCCAAGACTCTATTAATAAACGTTATGCACAATTAAAAGCAACGCTGCGCCTTGATGATATAACACGGATGGAATGTTTTGACATAAGTCACACTATGGGAGAAAACACTGTTGCTAGCTGTGTTGTGTTTGATTCGCAAGGGCCAAATACAAAAGAGTACAGGCGCTATAACGTAACGGGTATTACTGGTGGTGATGATTATGCAGCAATGGAGTTTGCACTTAACAAACGCTATAACAAGCTAGTAGACGAAGAAAAAATTCCTGACGTTATTTTTATAGATGGTGGTAAGGGGCAACTCGGGCGTGCTGAGCAGTACTTTTCTAATTGGTCGCATACAAAAATGCCTTTATTAGTCGGTGTAGCAAAGGGGACTAGTCGAAAGCCTGGTCTTGAAACACTATTAATAGATGGTGGCCGTAAAACTATCCCAATGGATTCGGATGCACCTGCGCTGCATTTAATCCAGCATATACGAGATGAGTCTCACCGCTTTGCTATTGCAGGGCACCGTAATAAACGACAAAAACAACGAACACAATCACTATTAGAAGAAATAAATGGAGTAGGCTCTAAGCGCCGCCAAACATTATTAAAATATTTAGGGGGCATGCAGGGGGTAAAAGCTGCTAATATAGAACAGTTAAAGAAAGTTCCTGGGATCAGCCCTGACATGGCTGAGAAGATATTTAACCATTTGCACGATAAGGGTTAGCCTTACATGCAATATAGCAAAAAAGACATATCCAAGTAGTTATGTGGAATATTCCAAACACACTCACAACCTTTAGACTTTTTCTTATCCCCATTTTTTTGGTGATATTTTATTTGCCTTATAGCTGGGCTTTTTTTGCTGCTGCCTTTATTTTTTGGCTTGCATCTATTACCGACATACTCGATGGTTATTTAGCAAGAAAGCTTGAGCAATCAACCCCTTTTGGTGCTTTTTTAGATCCTGTTGCTGATAAAGTCATGGTATGTGCAGCACTTGTCGCATTATCTGAACAATATCAGTCAATGTATATGACAATACCGGCCCTCATTATAATAAGTCGTGAAATAATTATTTCTGCACTTCGTGAATGGATGGCAGAGCAAGGTAAACGCGGTAACGTAGCTGTGTCAAATATGGGTAAAATAAAGACAGCTGCGCAAATGTTAGCCATTATCGGTTTGATTTGGCAATACGATACGTGGATGAACTATTTAAGTTTTGGGTTATTGTATATAGCCACCTTTTTAACTTTGAGTTCTATGCTGCAATATTTACGCGCAGCGTGGGATGAATTGACTAAAAACTAGCTCTAAATGTATAATAACGCAGCATTTTAGATAAAAAACAAGCAAACAGTTCAAAACTAGCATTTTTTATATTGACGCGTTTAATAATCTCTGTAGAATGCGTCCGTGTTGAGAGGGCATAGCCCCCGAGATAAACAAAATGGTAATTAATTGGTTACCTGAATGCTCACATAAATCATCATGTGTTAATTCAAATAGCTGATAATAAAATGCGGTACTAGCTCAGTTGGTAGAGCGCGACCTTGCCAAGGTCGAGGTCACGAGTTCGAGCCTCGTGTACCGCTCCAAGTTTATCTCAAGGTTATTACCCCGCACTGGGGCGGAATGGCAGAGTGGCCATGCACCGGATTGCAAATCCGTTCACCCCGGTTCGACTCCGGGTTCCGCCTCCAATCAACACTCCACACGCTTTAATTAGCAAACTCGATGCCCGAGTGGTGGAATTGGTAGACACAAGGGATTTAAAATCCCTCGACTAACAAGTCGTGCCGGTTCAAGTCCGGCCTCGGGCACCACTTTGTGGTTTAATTGCATTACCAAGTGTAATTTATAAAATAGTTAATTTAGAATTAATATGATGCGGTACTAGCTCAGTTGGTAGAGCGCGACCTTGCCAAGGTCGAGGTCACGAGTTCGAGCCTCGTGTACCGCTCCATATTAGTTTTATCCACTTGCTTTTAATAGCAAACTCGATGCCCGAGTGGTGGAATTGGTAGACACAAGGGATTTAAAATCCCTCGACTAACAAGTCGTGCCGGTTCAAGTCCGGCCTCGGGCACCACTTTAAGTTATTTTACCAAGATAATTTAAAGTTGATAAAACAGTATTTTGCGGTACTAGCTCAGTTGGTAGAGCGCGACCTTGCCAAGGTCGAGGTCACGAGTTCGAGCCTCGTGTACCGCTCCAAATTATTTGGATACATTTAGGCGGAATGGCAGAGTGGCCATGCACCGGATTGCAAATCCGTTTACCTCGGTTCGACTCCGGGTTCCGCCTCCATATAATTTACTCCACACGCTTTAATTAGCAAACTCGATGCCCGAGTGGTGGAATTGGTAGACACAAGGGATTTAAAATCCCTCGACTAACAAGTCGTGCCGGTTCAAGTCCGGCCTCGGGCACCATATTTATATTAAGCACTCTGCTTAAAAATCATCTAATACACCTTCTAATATATAAAAATATCCAGCAAGAACCTGATTTACTATTTTTATGTTTTCTATGATTTATATTATCTTGATATGCACTATTTTATGCATGGTCTACCCAATAGTAGCGTTGTGTGATAGTTCAGTAAGAGTTTGTATATCTATTGTATTAAAGATATATATGGGTAAGCATAATGTAATACCTCTAAACCCAATCCTATAACGCCTCAAATAAACCAGCTATGCAATCCTAACCTAAGCGAAACACATTACCTAATGCTAATGAATACACTTTGAACTGAACTAAGCGCTATAGACTTATGATACCAACCAGTAAGGTAGGCCATTAGCTTTATAAAACTCGAAACAGTAAAGCAATCTATACCCCGAGAGCAAACAACCTTAAAAGCAAACAGTATAAACTTATGCGGTACTAGGGCGTGTTGACCTTTCGTGATTAGCTTTGCAGCAGGCTGTTTGGTATTTAGGCAAGGCAGAGCCTATGGTGTGTGGTTATTCCCCATAAATAGGCGATAACGCAGCATAAATGCCCCTTGGGACGATTTACTCTTTGTAACTCGGTTTTGCCCTTGGATAGAGCAAATTTCAATCGACAAAGGTCAACAAGCTCTGAGTATAAGGGCCTTTTATCCTAGTATTAAAAAAGCGAGCCTAAGCTCGCTTTGTATAAAAACTAACTAATCACCATGCTTTGGGATCAACTTCTTTAGCAAGCTTTGGGTGCTTATTTTTATCAAATGTAGGCGTTAAACCTTGTTTTCGTTGCTCGTTATAATCTTTAGAGAGCCATACAACAACACCTGAAAGCATAAATAGCGCTATAACGTTCACAATAGCCATTAGGCCCATTGATATATCTGCAAGCGTCCAAATTAAACCAAGCTCACCAACTGCACCAAACATCACCATACCTAAAACAACAAGTCTAAAGATAAACATACCTTTATTAGAGTTGTGTTCTAAAAACATTAAATTTGTTTCAGCATAAGAGTAATTCGCAACAATAGACGTAAAAGCAAAAAAGAGTATAGCGATAGCAATAAAGTAAGTACCCCAATCTCCAACATGTTCTTGTAATGCAGCTTGAGTAAGTTCAATACCTAATACACCAGACTCAGGTATTAATTGCTGTGAAAGCAAGATAAGTGAGGCAGTGGCGGTACAAATTACAATAGTATCAATAAATACACCTAACATTTGCACATAACCTTGTGATGCCGGATGTGGAGGGTAAGGCGTTGCCGTAGCAGCGGCATTAGCAGCACTACCCATACCAGCTTCGTTTGAAAATAAACCACGCTTGATCCCTTGGATCATAGCTTGCGTTATGCCATAACCAATTGCACCGGCCCCTGCTTGCTCAATACCAAAGGCACTTTTTATAATAAGCACTAGTACATCCGGTAGCGCAGTAAAGTTAACAGCACAAACATAAAGAGCAACCAGCAAATAAGCTAATGCCATAAATGGCACAACCATTTCAGCAAAGCGAGAAATTGTTTTCAGGCCACCAAAAATAATGATGCCAGAGCCAATCACTAAGAAAATACCTACTATATACTTAGGTACATCAAATGCCACTTCAAATGCGGCAGCAATAGAGTTTGACTGCACAGCGTTAAATACTAAACCAAAGGCTAAAATCAAGCATAATGAGAATAAAACTCCCATCCAGCGCTTACCTAAACCATTTTGCATATAATAAGCAGGGCCACCTCTGAAGTTACCTTCAGCATCTTTTGTTTTATAAGCCTGTGCTAAAGTACTTTCAGCAAAACTGGTTGCCATACCTATTAATGCAATCAGCCACATCCAAAAAATAGCACCTGGGCCGCCTAAATATAATGCAACCGCAACGCCGGCCATATTACCGGTGCCAACGCGGGCCGCTAGCGACGTACAAAAGGCTTGAAAGGATGAAATTTCGTCTTCACCACATTTACGAGAAGCAAACATTACTTTAAACATATGTGGGAATTGTACAAATTGAATAAAGCCTAATCGAAAAGTAAAAAAGAGACCTGCTGCTATTAATAAGTAGACGAGAACCTGGCCCCATAAAAGGGCACTTATACTGTTTATTATGTCTGTCATGGGTACTACCTAAATACATGAGTTAAAAAAGTGACCGCAACTTATCACATCAAGATAAAAGTGTTTAGTTTTAAAGTGTAAAAGCGGAGTTATCAACAGGGTTTTGTGGGTAACGTGTGTTTATCGTGTGTGCTTGCTTGGGGCTTAATTTTAATTACTATTTTATGTAAATAACGCTTGCGTAAAATCCGCCGCTCCCTATAATGCGACCCCACTGAGACGGGAAAGGTCAACGCCTAGCGAGACCCAAACTACTCAGGGTGTTAAGTAAAACTTAGTGTTGATAAATATAACGTTTACCAAAATTAAGTGTTGACAAAAAAATAGGAAAGCGTAGTATGCGCAGCCCTAGCGAGATAAAGTTTAACTTTAACCGCAACGTTCTTTAACAATGTAAAGCAATCATCTGTGTGGGAACTCGTACAGATTGAGTTCTAACAGCCAAGCTTAGTTCGCTAAGTAAGGCAAACAAATTAGAGTCTCAATTGAAACTGAGTGACCATATGTTATTAAAAGATTCAGCCTTGAGCTGTTTTGATTT
>NZ_JACJEM010000057.1:0-28705 GCF_014164085.1 Pseudoalteromonas sp. SG45-5
GAAAATTACGCTAGAACTAGGCAAAAATTTTTGTATCTAGTTGTTCTAAATAAAAAATTTTTAACGACGTTATAGTGCAATTTAATTCGTTAAATTGATCAAAGATTTATGCAGTTTGGTATTAGTAAACCTCTTAACCAGAGTTCAGGTTAGTTAACAAAAACCGGCTAATTTTAGCTGGTTTTTTTATTAGTGGTCTGAGTTACTTCCAAGCCACTTCCGCACCGGAAGTTAAGCTTCCGTTTTGAGCAGTTTTTAATGTTTTTATTTATTAAAAACAATGAGTTGCTATTGGCTTGATTTTTGCTATATTTCAATGTGTTTTATTATAGGTTGATACTGTTCATGGATATATCTAAGAAGCAAACTGAGCAAAAAATTGAACAGTTACTTTGCGCTATGGAGCGAGCAGTTCAAGATAACAATTGGTTTAAAGTAAAGGAAGCCGATAAAAAAATGCACTTATTGCTTGGCTTATCTGAAAAAAAACCTTGGTTTGATTCAATAGAGCCTCAGCGTAGAACACTTAAAAAACGCTATACAAAAATTATAAGTGTAATTGCGAAACAGCAATCAGATATCAAAGTGAAAATGCAAAGTCACCAAAATAATAAAGAAGGCATTGAAGCGTATAAAGAACTGAGCGAAGGAAGTGATTTATGAATATTCAACTTGGCAATATTGCATCGAAAGCTGAATTTGATGTTACAAGCAGTAAAAAAATAATAAGTAACGCGAATGCAGTTGATTCTGCTGTTAACGAACCTGCGTTTGACGAGCATGCTTTGTCTACTCAAAAAGAGATGGATGAAAACAGCGCGCAGTTAATTAACGAAGATTCTATTGATGATGATACAGGCGATGAATTTTTGCTTATAGAACCCGTTGAAGTGTCGCCAGAGCAACCGGCTAATCACCCTTTATTAAATTCAATTGGACAATATAAAAGTTCAGGTCTCAACACTTTAAATGAGATACCTTCACTAAGTGCAGAGAGTGAAAACAGCACGGCTATTTTAGATGAGCCCCTGATTGAACAAGCTAATTTACCCGAAACGCCCGTTAATAAAAAGGTTGCAACTGCTTCGCTTATTAATGAGCAAGCCATAAATAGTGCGCTAAATTCAACAAAGTCGCAGAGTGCCCCCGCAACTGTTCAAGTGAATTTAAATGCAGAGCAATCAAACGCAGTTATAAATAACGGCTTCAATGTAGGTAATCTAGATACTGCGGCCCAAATTATTAATACAGAGCTAAATACAGTAACGAAAAATAACAATTTACAGCACTCGGGTATCGCACTTCAAAGTTTGCAAGGGCTACTTCGGCCTTCATCAATACAACCTTCGGTAAATGGCAAGGTTAATTCAGTTGATACGAATATCAGTGAAGTACCTACTCATAAGAGTGATTTGCACAAGCACACACTAAATGCACTACCCAATAGTTTTAGCATTGAAAGCCGTGACTTATTAACTCAAAAAGCAGCTGTACTTAACCCGTTTGCACATAATGAATCCTTAGCTGATACATTCCAATGGCGCCAAGAAAAGCTCAAGGGTGGACCAAATGAGTGGGGGCAACGCTTACTCAATGTGCTAGGTGATAAGGTCAATTTGCAAATAGGGCAGCAACTACAAAAAGCGCAGATCAGATTAGATCCTCCGAATTTAGGGCGAATAGACATTTCTATTAGTGTTGATGGAGATAAAACGTCAGTTAGTTTAATAACCAGCAATCCACAAGTTAGAGATGCGATTGCGCAAACATTGGATCAACTGCGTCAAACGCTTTCTCAAAATGGTAGCGTGTCGGTAGATTTAAATTTTGATGATAAACAACAAGAGCAACAACATAGTGCTAGCGACGAAAAGGTTGCTGAGAATATTTCGTTAGTTGATAACACCGAACAAGACGATGAACTGAGACAAACAGTATCATCAGGCTGGTTAAACAAATTAGTATAACTATTAATATTGGTTAGAGTGAGGTAAATGTGAAGAAAATAATATTAGGCGTTGGCGCTTTAGTTTTGATTATAGGTGCATTTTTTGCTGGTAAATTACTCGATAGTGACTCTAATCAACAAGGAGATGCAGGCTCAACGAATACAGAAGCGAACATAACTGAATCGCAGTACCATGAGATGGAGCGATTTATAATTAGTGTGTCGGATGAGAGTTATGCACGCTACTTAGTGTTGGATCTTGTTTTGGTAATTCCGCCTTATATTGATAATAAAGTATATGCTGCAGAAGCAACCCCATTGTTGCGTAATGTACTGGTAAAGCAATTTGCGAATATGAGTCATGCTGACGTAAAAGCTTTATTTAAAGATATCGATGCAGTCCAAAAACTATTACTAGAGCAATTTAACCTCGTTTTAATAAATAAAACGCCTTTAAGGTTAGATAATGTTCTCGTCACTAATGTATTCATTCAATAGGATACGCTTAGTATGTTGCTGAATGAAGAGTGGGGTGAGCTCACATCAGAGCCCCTCGTGACGCTATCACCGGCAAAAGAAACTGAGTTGTTAACCCAGTATTCTTTTTTGGTAAAAAGAGCGGCAGCGCACATGCGAACACAAGTTGGCGTGCTTGTTGATAACGATGATATTCAACAAATAGGTTTGGTGGCTTTATTATCATCACTCAGGCGCTATGGTCGAGATATAGATGAAAAATTTACCGCTTTTGCATTTAAACGTATTCGCGGTGCGATGCTTGATGAGTTTAGGCGCTTAGATTGGCGACCTAGGCAGTTAAGGCAGCAGTCTCATCAACTTCGTGACATGACACGCACATTAAGAAAGCAACACGGTCGAGAGGCAACAGATACTGAGCTGTGTGATGCGCTTAACATTGAGCATAATGAATTAATTAAACTTCAGTATAGCGAACAAGCAGAAGCTATTGAGAGTTTGGAGAGCTTACTTGAAGATAATCCCAAATTGTCAATTACCTCACCTAGTTCAGAAGATAAAGCCGATACGATATTGATGTTAAAAAAAGCAATGAGCGGGATGAATACCCGAGAAAAGCTGCTTTTACAGTTATATTACACACATGAAATGAATATGAAAGAGATAGCACTCACTCTTGAACTTACAGAAGCTCGAGTTTGCCAGTTACATAAAAGAGCGCTCGAAACACTAACCAAAAAGCTTCAACAAATTTAATATCTGAGGGATAAATAATGCAAAGAGTTATCGGTTTACTAGTAGTGCTAGGTACAGTACTTGGCGGCTTTGCCTTCGCTGGTGGCAATATTGCAACTATGTGGCAGCCAGCTGAATTTGTGATCATACTGGGTGCAGGTATTGGAGCTCTTATTGTGGGAAACTCTAAGTATGTTTTAACTGAAATGTTGAGCCAACTTAAATACCAATTTATAAGTGGCAAAGGAAGTAACACCGCTGAGTTGTACCACGATCTGTTGTTAGTTATTTACTCACTGCTTGACTTGGCTCGCGTTAAAGGGATTAAAGGCTTAGATGAGCATGTTGAAAACCCTGAAACAAGCTCTATATTTCTTGCTTACCCAAAAGTGTATGAATTTCCTCAATTAGTAACATTTATTTGCGATAACTTACGTTTATTTAGTATGGGTAAAATTACATCACATGATTTTGATGCCATGCTGGAGCAAGAAATCTATACAATAGAAGAACAAAAATTAAAGCCTTCGCATGCCCTTGCAAATACAGCTGAGGCGATGCCTGGTTTTGGTATTTTGGCGGCTGTAGGTGGGATTATCATAACAATGCAACACCTTGACGGGGCATTGAGCGAAATTGGTTATCATGTTGCGGCTGCGTTAGTAGGAACATTTATAGGTATATTTGCCTGTTATTGTTTAATTGCGCCTTTAGCTTCTGCGATGGAGCAATATGTAAAAAAACAAATGGCAATGCTTGAATGTGTACGTGCGATGCTTGTTGCTCATGCAAAAGGGCATGTGCCTATTGTTGCTACTGACTCGGGTAGAAAATTAATCAATGAAGAAATTAAGCCTACTTTTACCACTATGGAAGAATGGATAAATAATAAGGCCGCCTAGTTATGGAAAAAAATAATGAAATAATAATAAAAAGAGGCCGAAGAAAAGCAAAAGCGGAAGCGCATGGAGGAGCGTGGAAAGTGGCATTTGCTGATTTCACGTTAGCGATGATGGCTTTTTTTATGGTTATGTGGATTATGGCCATCACCAACGAGTCTGAGCGCGAAGAAATAGCGCATTATATGAGAACTCATTCTGTATTTGATGGTGGTCCTGCTATTTTTGATCCTCAAAATAGTCCTTTCCCTGTTGATCTTGGCGGTTCACCTTCTGTTGTAAAACATTTCAAATCTGGAGATACACCACCTGATTCACCAAAACCAGGTATGAGCGAATTTTTGCAAATACCTAAAGGAGATATAGATCCTAAAGCAGGTAAAGGTAAAGAGTTAAATTCAGTCATTAACAGTGATTTTAAAGCGTCTTCAGAGCTAAGTTTACTTTTGAAAAGCTTTCAAGATTTAACAAAAGAAGACCTATTGAAAAATAACTTATTAGTCGAGGAAGTTCCTTCAGGCTTAAGAGTTATTATTCGAGATGATGATAGCCATAGAATGTTTGAGCGTTCGAAAACAGAAATGACCCCATTTTTTGAAGATTTATTTTTACATCTCGGCGGCTTATTTCAAGGTATTGGTAATAAAATCATTATTTCTGGGCACAGTGATGCAAGTACGTTTAAAGATGGAAGCTCAAGAAACTGGGATCTTTCGGGGGCAAGGGCGCAAGAAGCAAGGCGCGTTATGACTGCCGGAGGCATGCCAATCAACAGTGTTTTACAGGTAAATGCTTTTTCTTCAAATCGTCCTTTAAATAAAGATGATATAACGGCTAGTGAAAATAGACGAGTTGAACTGTTAATTTTAACAAAAAAGGCTGAAAAAGAGCTTAATGAATTGTTTAACAATGATAATATCGACAGCCCAGTAAATAAATCGGCCAGAGCTGCAACAGCGAATAAGCCTGTACTACGTTTAGAAGGTAGTTATGAGTAGTGAATTTGAAACCAAACGTAATTATAAGCGCTGGAATTTAAATCCTAAAGACAACTTTGAGCCAGAAGCTGTTCAGCGAGGTGGGGTTTCTGTTGAGCTATTAAGAAACTTTTTCTTTGATATTTCAATTTGTCACGCGGTTGCAAAAGACATTAGTTTAGGTGGCGTTGGCTTATTGGTTCCAAGTGAAAAAACAATACCAGATACAGTAACAGTTGTTTTTGATGAGCATAGCCGCTTGGTTGGTAAGGTAATGTATCGTCGAAAAGTGAATGAAAAGCTGGCGTTTTTAGGTGTGGAGTGGACGACTAAAAATGATAAAAAACGCAGTACTATAGTCACGCGTTTACAGCAGCAGGCTCAGTATAAAAAAGAGCAAAGATTGAAATGAAAAAAATGAATCAGGAAATGTTTTGATATGCGCAAAAATGTAAATTTTAGGCCGAAATTAATTAAAGCTAAAGATTCTGAAGATGTTACTTCTTTTCCTCTTACTTTAGAGCAGCGTGTTTTAGATTATGCCGCAAAAAAAGCGGATGAAGTAAAAGTAAATATGCGAAAGGTTTTTGAATTAGAGCTTGCTCAGCTTTTCAATGATACTCGCTTTGATATTGATATTTCTCAGTGTAATCATTCGGTGATCAGAAGTTGGTTTAAAGAGTCGCCTCGCATCTTTATTGAGTCACCTTTATTTGTACCAGAAGAAGACTTTGCTTATTTAGCGTTAGATTATAAAAGCGCCCACAAAACAGCCGATCTTTGCCTTGGTGGACAGTTTAATAGTTTAAATCCCTCATCAGATGAGGACGTTGAGCTACCTGCAGAGCTGAGCTCAACTGAAAATAGAATATGTTGCCGTTTATTACAAAGACAGATCCAAGGAATGCAAAACTTACTATTTAAAGAACGCTCCACTTTATTAGGTGAAGTTCAAAAGTATGAAGAGCTTCCAGATCCATTAAATTATTTGGCTTTTAAAGTGCGCTTTATTTTAGAAAATGAAGTTATAAGCTGGTTTCTTTGGCTGCCAATTACCTTCTTTAGCGATAAAACAAAGACAATTAGTCATAAAAAAAGTAATGCAGAACACCTTTCTATGGACGCTTGGCCGCAATTTGCAGTACAAGGCAAAATAGAAATGGCAAAGAAGAAAGTGACCCTTAAACAGCTAAAAGAGTGCATGAATGGCAAACTTTTGCCGATTGAACTTAATGAGCCGGCATTGTTTAAACTCGGTAATAAAAATATTTTTAAAGGCCAGGTTGTAGAACAAGATACAGGCCTAGCATTTCAAATCACAGAATTAACAAATAAAGAAACGAGTAGCATAAATTATGAATGAAAATCTTGATAACGCTTTAGCTGGTTTAGACCTAGATGCAATGGATGACTTTGAAGGGAAATCGATAACACAAGGAAATGCTGAAAATATGTCTTTTTTTCAAGATGTTCCGTTATTAGTTACTTTAGAAGTTGCCAGTACCGAAATTACACTAGGCGAATTGAGCCAGGCAAAAGATGGTGATGTTTTAAGGCTAGACAAAGTTGCAGGTGAACCTTTAGATGTTAAAGTAAATGGCATTTTCTTTGCTAAAGCAGAAGTGGTTATGACGGAAGGACAATATGGTCTGAAATTCATTACAAAAAAAGCTTCTGAGCAAGAGGAAGCGTAATCAAATGAATAAAAGCGTAATTTTAAAAGCCAGCTTAGTACTATTATTACTATTAGTACCAGGTTGGCTAAATGCTGAAGAACTTACGCTATTTTCTTTAAAGGATACAGCGCAGGGGCAGGATTATAGCGTCAAGTTACAAATCCTGTTACTGATGACTGTGCTGAGCTTGATCCCCGCTTTATTGATGGTACTTACTTCTTTTACTCGAATTATTATTGTACTGGCCATTTTAAGACAGGCTATGGGGCTTCAACAAAGCCCTCCAAATAAAATTTTGATTGGAATATCACTCATGCTAACCATGCTCATTATGAGACCGGTCTGGCAAGATATGTATCAAAATGCGTATAAACCCTTTCAGGCTGAAACAATTGGCTTAGAAGAAGCATTATTAACAGCAGAGAAACCACTGCGCGCTTTTATGCTAAGGCAAACTCGTGAAAGTGAGCTAAGACAAGTTTTGCTAATCGCAAATGAGCCAACCACATTAACAGCTGAAGAAATTCCTTTTGAAGTTTTGATGCCTGCTTTTGTACTAAGTGAATTAACAACCGCTTTTCAAATTGGGTTTATGTTATTTATTCCATTTTTGATTATAGATTTAGTGGTGAGTAGTGTTTTGATGTCGATGGGTATGATGATGCTATCGCCCTTAATAATTAGTTTACCCTTTAAATTAATGGTGTTTGTTTTAGCCGATGGTTGGTCGATGATTGCCGGTACATTAGCCGCTACATTTGGTATGTCGCCATGACACCAGAAATGTCTGTAGAACTTATTGCCAGTGCAGTGTATACAATTATTAAACTAATATTGGTTTTGATTGTGCCTGGGCTTATTTTGGGTATTGTTGTTGCAATAATTCAAGGTGCAACATCAATCCAAGAACAAACCCTTACTTTTTTACCAAGAATGTTACTGACGTTGTTAATGATTGTTTTTGCAGGACATTGGATGTTACAGGTAATGATAGACTGGTTTGATAAACTCAAGTTTATGCTTCCAGGGGTGTTTGGTTGAGCTCTCTTTTATCATTGTCTGCTGCTGACTTAGTGAGTTGGATTGGGACTATGTGGTGGCCATTTGTTCGCTTTTCAGCGCTACTATGGTCAATGCCTGTTTTTGATAATCCTGCAGTGACACCTCGTTCAAGAATAATGCTTTCAATGATGCTTGCTTTTTTGGTGGCTCCTCAGTTACCGCTTGCTCCTGCAATAGATATATTCTCTTTAGATGCGGTTATTTTAACGACCGAGCAAATTATTTTTGGTGTAATGATGGGGTTATCATTACGGATCCTGTTTGAAGTTATGGCAATGATAGGCTTAATACTGTCTATGCAAATGGGATTATCTATGGCACTTGTTATGGATCCCGGTAGCGGAAATCAGGTGGCATTATTAGGACAGTTATTTTGGATAATGTGCGCTTTATTATTTTTTGCAGCGGATGGGCATCTAATCACACTCAATGTAATGGTCGAAAGTTTTACACTGTTCCCTATCGGTAGAAGTATTTATGAGTTTAATATTCAATCAATAATTATGTTGTTTGCTTGGATGTTTTCTTCAGCTCTATTGCTTTCTATGCCCGGGATTATTGCGATGCTATTAGTTAATTTAACGTTTGGTGTTGCGAGTCGAGCAGCTCCTTCTTTAAATATATTTGTGCTGGGTTTTCCTATGTCTCTGCTAATGGGGTTTTTCTGTGTTTTTATGACATTGGAATACACTGGAAGCTCTTTTTCTTCACTAACTTACTATGTTTTGTCTACGTTTACGGAGGCTATGAGATAAGTTATGTCTGAAGATAGCTCCCAAGAAAAAACAGAACAACCCACAGAAAAACGTCTGAAAAAAGCTAAAAAAGACGGACAAGTCGCAAGATCGAAAGAGTTGAATACGGCTATTTTACTCATGGTGGGTATTTCAGGTTTACTTTGGTTTGCCAATTTATTTTATAAGCTATTTGCAGATTTAATGAGCACAAGCATGCAGCTTGATCATAATATTATTAATAACACAAAAATGATGCCGATTGCTTTAGCGCAAGCCGTGCTGGATATGTTATCCACGTTAACGCCTTTTTTGCTTTTAATGTTCATTGCGATGTGGATCACAGGGTGCTTACCTGGTGGTTTTGTTTTTTCAATGTCACTCGTGGCTCCAAAATTTAGTAAATTAAACCCTTTGAAAGGGTTAGCTAAAATGTTTGGCATACAGTCATTAGTGGAACTGGTTAAGTCGATATTAAAAATTTCGCTGCTTGCTATCTGTTTATATACGTTTTTGACCAAATTGTGGATGCAGCTCATGTTTTTGCAAAATTTGGATGTGAAAGTGGCAATAGGGCAGGGAATTGAACTTTTGTTTTTATCGTTAATGATAACAGTCACTTTACTGTTATTTATTGCTGTAATTGATGTTCCTTTTCAGCAGCATCAAATCTCTAAAAAAATTAAAATGACGCACCAAGAGGTCAAAGAAGAGCGGAAATCTTCTGATGGTAGCCCTGAAATAAAAAATAAAATTAGGCAAATCCAGTTTCAACAAGCAAATCGTAAAGTTGAAGAGCGAGTACCTACTGCCGATGTTATTATAACTAACCCAACACATTATGCGGTTGCAATAAAGTACAGTGAAAGTGCAGCCAAAGCACCTTATGTAGTCGCTAAAGGTGTGGATGAAATGGCTTTAAGAATTAGAGAAGTCGCTCGTCAAAATAATAAAGAGGTTATAGAGTTGCCCGCTTTAGCGCGTGCAATATACTTTTCGACCCGAATAGATCAAGAAGTGCCTAACGGTTTATATACAGCCGTTGCTTATGTTTTAACTTATGTAATGCAGTTAAAAGCCTATAAACAAGGCCGTGGGCAACCACCTGCACCTTTACCTAAACTAAAAATTCCTAAAAACTTACAAAAATCTTAGATGTTGGAGTCATAATTTGAACTGGCGCAGTTTTACTCGACCTTATACAGCTATTCCCGTAATACTATTAGCGATACTTTCAATGGTTATTTTACCATTGCCAGGTTGGTTACTGGATGTGTTATTTACTTTTAATATAGTGCTTTCAATTATAGTACTCTTAGTGGCTGTTTCGACCAAAAAGCCGCTCGACTTTTCTGTGTTCCCTACTATTTTATTAGTCGCGACGTTAATGAGGTTAACCCTTAATATCGCCTCTACTCGTGTCGTATTATTGCATGGTCATGAAGGCTCAGATGTAGCAGGGCGAGTTATTCAAGCATTTGGTGAAGTTGTTATTGGCGGAAACTATGTTGTTGGTATCGTTGTTTTCGTTATTTTAATGGTTATTAACTTTGTTGTAATCACCAAAGGTGGTGAACGAATTTCTGAAGTGGCTGCGCGATTTACACTCGATGCAATGCCAGGTAAGCAAATGGCCATTGACGCAGATTTAAATGCGGGTTTAATTGGTCCTGAACAAGCAAAAGAAAGACGGTCAAATATAGCTCAAGAAGCTGACTTTTATGGTTCGATGGATGGTGCCTCTAAATTTGTTCGTGGCGATGCAATTGCCGGTTTAATTATCCTTGTAATTAATTTACTGGGTGGCGTTTCTATCGGGGCATTTCAACATGGCCTTAGTTTAGCCGAGGCGTTTCAGCGTTTTGCATTACTCACTATCGGTGATGGCCTTGTAGCACAAATTCCTTCTTTATTACTTGCTGTAGCGGCCGCAATCATTGTTACGCGAATGAATGATGAAGGCGATGTCAGTGAAACAGTAGGGAAGCAGCTTTTAGCTTCACCTCGGGTTATTTTAACTGCCGCCTTAATTATGGTGGTTTTAGGGATTGTACCAGGAATGCCTACCGTGGCATTTTTGGGGTTCGCAGCGCCTCTATTTTATGTAGCGTGGCGCTTGCAAAAATCACAACCCACCTCAGATTTACTTGAAGCAGAACAAATAACTGACACTATTTTAAGTGAACAACAAGCTAGCTTAGAGTGGCGCGATATTTCTCACGTCGATAAATTGGCGGTTGAACTTGGTTTTCGTCTCGTTTATTTAGCAGATAAAGATAAAGGTGAGGAACTTGTCAAAACATTGCGTGGGGTGAGAAAAAACCTTTCTGAGCAACTCGGTTTTTTACTACCAGAAATTAGAATAAAAGATAATTTAAAGTTAAATCCTCAAGAGTACAAAGTTAATCTAGCGGGCGTAGCGGTGGCAAATGGCCATTTGAATGCAAAAGAGTTACTGGCACTCAATACAGGTGATGTGTACGGAACACTCGATGGAGAAATAACCACAGATCCGGCCTATGGGCTTGAAGCCGTTTGGATAAAAGACGACAGTAAAGCAAAAGCTTTGAATATGGGGTATTCCGTTGTCGACTTAGGCACGGTTATTGCTACGCATACCGGCAAGGTAATTAAAGATCATTTAGATGAGTTGTTTAGCTATGAAGATGTGCAAAGATTAAATGAGCGTTTAAAAGAAATATCGCCAAGTTTAGCTGAAACATTTGAAAAAGCGTTACCCACTAATCTGCAGTTAAAAGTTATACGCTTGCTGTTAAGGGAGCATATAAGTATTAAGGACATTGTAACTATTGCAGGAACCTTAATTGATAGTGTTGAAGTAACAAAAGATCCGATTCTATTAGTATCTGATGTGCGCTGTGCCTTGCAAAAAGTATTAGTAAAACAGGTTATGGGTAATCGAGATGAGCTGGCAGCATATAGCCTAGATGAGAAACTTGAAAGCACAATGCAAAGTTCGTTAGATCAAGCTATGCAAGCGGGCAAGGTCTCATTAGATAGCTTTCCTGTTGACCCTAATTTGTTAGGGCAGTTTCAGCGCATGATGCCGTTACTTGTTGATGATATGAAATCAAGAGGTGTAACGCCTACTTTAATCGTAATTCCTCAGCTTAGGCCTCTTTTGGCCAGATATGCTAAAACGTTTACGAAAGGTGGGTTAGTTGTTCTTTCTTATAATGAAATTCCTGATTTTGTAAGAGTCGATATATTAGGTTCTCTGGGATAATAATAAAGTTCTAGCTTTTATGAACCAGTAATGAATTAAATGCAATTATGTTTGCATTTAATAATAATTAACTATAGTCTAATTGTTGGCTAGGCCGTACGCATTAGTGTTGCCTAGCAGGTATTCTATTTAGAATCGGAATATTTAAGAGAATTAAATGGCAAACTTCACGAAAGTGTAGGACGCAAAGCTACCAGTCTAAGGTGTTAACTAAGATCGTGGGGCCACATTAACTTAGTGATAGTGTTTGGTGCTATAACTGCATTCAATACATTTCGCTGTTTATATTATAAAGACCAAGTTGGTCCGGTTTAATGTTGTATGGAATACTCATGGGTAATATATTTTTAAAAGTTAGAGTTTTTACTTTTTTTTGCATTGTTATTTTTACGATTAACAAAGTAACAGCAGCAGAGCAAAGTTTTATTCAAAATTATGAGCAAGGGTTTTGGTCAGCAAAAGAAACGTCTTTTTTTTGTAGCCTAGAGCAAACCTTCGATAGTTATGCAAAACTAGAAATAGTTAGCGTGCCTGCAGAGCCTCAAAAACTGGTTTTTAATTGGTTACTATCAGATAAAAAAATAACCGATATCCAAATCCTTTCTAGAAAAGCTGATTGGCAATCAAGTCGCGTATCCCCCCCTCAACTGAATTTTTTCTCCGCTGACATAAATAATAATACGGTTGTATTCGATGCAGACGTTAGCACTTTGCTGCGTGTTATAAAGCAAGGTGGTTGGCTAGACAGCGTCATTGGTTTTGGCGATGAGCAAGTTCGACTTACTTTTACAAATACAAATAGTAATCTTGTAATTGATCAATACCAGCACTGTTTAACAGAGCTATCTCCGCTGTCTTGGCAACAAGCGAGGGATTATGAAATATATTTTGAAACCGGTAAACGTATCGTCGAAAAAGCGGCTGACTTAGCTTTTTTGAAAGATTTAGTACGTTATATATCGCTTGATACAAAGGTGACCAAAGTAATGATTGATGGTCATACCGATAACGTAGGGTCGCCTTTAGCAAATCGACTACTTTCTAAAGAAAGGGCTGATGATATTGCATCTCGCTTGGTTGAGTTTGGTTTGCCTAAAAATATGTTAGAGGTTCGAGCTCATGGTCAACGTTACCCTGTAGTAGAGAATTCAAAGGTAGGACGAGAGTCTAACCGTCGTGTTTTAATTCGTTTGTTCCGAGATACGACTAAATGAGTTTTGTAGAGGATAACATGAGCCAAAAATACCTTTTATGGATCAGTGAACAACAGCCAGATGTTGAGTTTAAGCAAACGGTTGTGTCTGAAGGTTTTAAATTTTTATATACAGACTCCGTAGCTGATGCTGTTAGTTATTGCATCAGTAATAAACCAGAGCTCATTTTTGTTGATGCCGATATTCAACAAATTGAATTAGTCGAATTTGTGAAGCTTTTGCGCAGAACTTGCCCTATGACCCAAGTCGTTTCGCTTGTTGATTCATCGCAAAGTGAGATCGCATCAAAAACAATCAATGTTGGTGGGGCTGTCGACTACTTATTAAAACCATTTTTTGAAGAACAACTTAAAAACACTATCAGAAATGCGAATTCGATGAAGCATGGCGTTGAGGATTTAATTGCTGTTTCAACAAAATCTCAACAAGTGCTTCGTTTAGCTAATCGCGCTGCACAAACCTCAGCCAGTGTGTTAATCACAGGAGAGTCGGGAACAGGTAAAGAAAAATTAGCCCTTTTTATTCACAAAGCATCAGAGCGCGCAAATAAACCTTTTGTAGCGGTTAACTGTGCTGCTATACCTGAGAATATGCTTGAAGCAATGTTATTTGGCTACAACAAAGGCGCATTTACTGGGGCTGTAAACGCGCAACCGGGTAAGTTTGAATTAGCTAATGGCGGAACAATTTTACTTGATGAAATTACCGAGCTGCCACTTGATTTACAAGCAAAATTATTACGTGTTTTACAAGAGCGAGAAGTCGAAAGATTAGGTAGTCATCAAAAAGTTCACCTTGATATTAGAGTTATAGCCGCTTCAAATAAAATTTTAAGAGAGCAGGTCGAAAAAGGCGCTTTTCGAGAAGACTTATTTTATCGCTTAGATGTGTTACCACTAAGCTGGCCTGCACTTCGTAATCGCACAGACGACATAATACCTTTAGCTCATTACTTTATAAAAAAGTATGGTACGTCTGAATTTAATATTAGTAAGCAAGCTGCGGATGTCATGCTTTGTTATAACTGGCCAGGGAACGTCCGAGAGCTTGAAAATGTTATGCAAAGAGCCCTCGTTATGGCACGGGGTGTAGAAATTCAATCCGATGATCTTAATTTGCCTCATTGCTTAGTTCCGGCAGCGAGTTTTTGCTCATCTCAATTAAAAGAAAATAAAAAACAAGCTGAATTTGACTACATATATAGTTTGTTAAGCCGCTTCAAAGGTCACCGAACTCAAACAGCCGATGCGCTCGGGGTTAGTACTCGAGCATTAAGATATAAACTTGCTGCTATGCGTGAATACGGCATAGACATAGATGCAATCGCATAATTTAAGGAAACCCTAATGTCACCGATCGAAAGTCAACGAATGATGCTTGGAAAAATGACGGAAATGCAGCAGTTAGCTGCTTCCGATCGAATTGAACCAAATCTTATCCCTAATTCAGATGTGAGTATAAGTGAAGATTTCAAATTTGTTGTGCGCTCTATTAATGAACAACAAAATATCGCCGGCGATATGATGAAAGCTGTTGATACTGGGCAAAGTGAAGATGTTGTTGGTGCTATGGTTGCAAGCCAAAAGGCAAGTTTAAGTTTTTCAATGCTGATGGAAATGCGCAATAAAGTACTCAATGGCATTGATGATGTAATGCGAATGTCGTTGTAGAGGTTGATGATGAAAGGTGAATTAACTAAAGTGCCAGAGCCAAGTAGCAACGATATGAAATTAAAAGAAAAAGTTGTTAATTTCTCTCACAAGCTGAATTTTAGCGGTGGCAGTGACAGAAGCGTTGCAACTATTGCGCTTTTAGCGACACTGGTGGCGGCAACAATTGTACTGATTTTATGGACTTCAGCTAAAAATTACGTGCCCCTTTACGGAAATCAAGAAAGTTACGATAAAGCGAATATTCTTGAAATTTTAGATAAAGAGCAAATTACATTTCGTATCGATACCGATAGCGGAAATATTTTAGTACCACAAGAAAAATTAGCTGATGCAAGAATCACCCTAGCAGCACGTGGTATTAAAGCGTCTATGCCAGAGGGCATGGAAAGTATCAGCGATAAAGTATCAATGGGTACGAGCCAATTTATAGAATCTATGCAGTATCAACATGCCTTAGAGGGCGAGTTAGCACGCACTATTATTAATATGCAAGGCATCCGAAATGCGCGAGTGCACTTGGCTGTGCCAAAACGGAGTCTTTTTGTTGGTCGTACAGAGCAAAAAACCGCAGCATCGGTGATGGTTGATTTAGCGCCAGGGCACGAATTAAAACCAGAGCAAGTTGAAGCAATCATTGCATTAACGATAGGTAGTGTGCCGGGTTTAAACCCTAAGTCAGTTTCAGTAGTGGATCAGCGCGGTAAATTATTAAGCGGTGATTTATTTGATAATACGCCGGTAGGTAAAGAGACGGATAAAAAATTAGCGTTTGTAGGCAAGGTTGAGCGCAATATTGAACAAAGAGCTTCAATCATGTTATTGCCGATATTAGGTGAAGGTAACTTTAGGATTCAAGTATCTACCGATGTTGATTTTAGCGTTGTAGAAGAAACGAAAGAACTTGTCGACCCGCAAAATGTTTTAACGCAAGAGTTTGTTAAATCAGATACCACATTAGATCAACTTGCTGCGGGTATCCCTGGATCACTTGCAAATGAACCGCCTGTACCAAATGAACAAGGTGGTGATGAAAATAATGAGCGCACCTCAGAGCGAAGTGAAAGTAACAGACAGTTTGAAAATGGGCGCTCTGTTACACACACTCAATTTGAAGTTGGGCGAATTAAATCAATGAGTTTGTCTGTACTTATTAATGAAGGTGCGTCACTTTCAGATGAAGGTTGGACCGATGAGCGCCTTGCATCTTTAGGTGAAATGGTTAAAAAAGCAACTGGTTACAACGATGTTCGAGGCGATCAATTTAATATTACTAGCTTTGCCTTTGTGCAAGAAAAAGTACTCGCACCTGGTGAGGGCCTTGAGTGGTGGCAAATGCCAGAACTTAGAGAATATGCGCGTTATATTTTTGGCACATTGATCAGTATTTTACTTATTTTATTTGGTGTACGTCCGTTGGTTAATCATTTAATCAAAGGAAAGAGTAATTCTGAGTTGTTAGCTACAACGCAAGATTCAAACACAGCAAAATCTAATCACGATGTGAGAGATAGACATATTACTCCGCTTGATGATGCTATTAGTGCTAATGCAAAAGCTGATGGCATGGGTTCTAAAGATAAAAATTCAGACCCTTCATCTATTTCATTGCCTCAAATAGGTAACGATTTTGAAGAGCAAATTGCGCATATGCAGCTTTTAGCGAGTAGAGAGACTGAACGAGTAACATCGGTTATTAAATACTGGGTAGAACAAGGGGTTGAAATTGAATCAAGAAAAGCTTGAGAAAGTAACACCATTACCAGCATTAGATAGAGCTGCTATTTTACTGCTAAGTATGGGTGAAGAAAATGCCGCGAGTGTTATTCGTAAGCTAGGGCGTCGTGAAGTTCAAGTTATTTCAGAGAAAATGGCTAAAATTTCTAATGTGACTCAAAAAGATGTTGCTTCTACGTTGAGCGAATTTTTTGATTGCTATAGAAATGAAAGTGGCGTTAATGGCGCATCTAGAGTTTATTTAGAGCGCGCATTAGACAAAGCTGTTGGTCGTAAACTCGCTAAAACGATGCTTGATGATATTTACGGCGGTGCAATGAACGATGATTTACGCCGTTTAGAATGGATCCCACCTGAGTTAATTGTTCGCTTTCTTGAACAAGAGCATGTACAGATGCAAGCTTTGTTTTTAGCGTTTCTTCCGCCAGAGCAAGCATCAGCGATCATTGCATTATTTCCTGAATCGAAACATGACGATTTACTTTACAGAATCGCAAGCTTGCGAGAAGTCAGTGAACATGTGATAGATGATGTTCGACTAACATTAGAAGCATGTATCGAGTTTGTGGGTCGTCAAGTTGGCGCTCAAGTAAACGGTGTTGATAAGGCTGTTGAAATAATTAATCGTTATAACGGTAATAAGAGTCAAATTATCGAGATGATGAAAAAACAAAACAGTAATGTTGCCGATGAAATACAAGAAAAAATGTACGACTTTGATGGCTTAGCTAAACAAACTGATGAAACACTCACTCAATTGTTAAATGATATTCCTGATGAGTTATGGACTATGTCTTTAAAAGGTGCCGATAGAGACTTAGTTGACCGTGTACTTGGCGCTTTACCAAAAAGACTCGCCCAAGTATATCAACAACAAATTGACGGTTTAACTTCGCAGCCTATTAGTAAAGTTAAAGCCGCTAGAAAAGAAATAATGTCTATCGTGAGAGATATGACCAAACGAGGCGAAATAGAATACCGCTTGTATCAAGAAGAAACAGCGGGATAATTATGAGCCAAGTATTTCGGTTTCCAACGCTCAATAAAGTAGAGCAGCATCAAACACTCCAAGAGCGTCTTGATGCTGCTCAGCGCATTGGTTGGCAAAGTGGTTATGAAAAAGGGCTTGAGCAAGGAGCAATTGATAAGCAAATTTCTTTGGAGCAAGAAATAGACTCACGAGTTGAAACGCTATTAAATGCACGGTTGGAATCTGAAAAACAACATTTAATTGACCATTTCAATGTGATTTTTGAAAAAACGAATAATGAGTTATCTACTCTTTCTACTGATTTAAAGAGTGACATTACATTAATTATAACCAAATTAGCTGAATTTGTTATTGATGGTGAACTCAAAGCAAGGCCCGAAATAAGAACAGAGTTGATCGAAAAAGCAATTGAATTACTTTCTGATAGAGACGTTGTAACAAAAATTGTTTTCTCTTCTGAAGATAAAAAATGGTTAGATTCTGATATTTTAAGTAACTTTGCTATCCCCGTTAATTTTGATGATGAACTTATTTCAGGTGATGTTGAGTTAATTGCTGAACAACAAACACATAGCTTTTCTTTTTCTCAGCGTTTGCAGGAATTACTTGATGAAATTACTCCCCAAATCCTAAGAAATGATAGCGATGAATAGCGATTTACATACTCGACTTCAGTCAGCTTTAGATTCACTTTCTCCACCTCCTTTAATTAAAAGTTACGGCCGTCTTATTAGGGTTAATGGTTTGACATTAACCGCTACTGGCGGCCAGTTTGCTATTGGCGAAAAGTACCAAGTTGAGAGTGTGGATGGGGTTTGGTATGACGTAGAAGTTATCGGCTTTAATCAAGCTGAAGCCTATTTGATGCCTTTAAAAAAGGCACAAAACTTATGCTCCGGTGGGCGAGTTCGCCCTGCTGCGAAGGTATCTACAGTCGCTATTTCTGAAAAGCTACTTGGCCGAGTGGTCGATGCTCAAATGCAGCCAATTGATAACTTAGGCGATTTAGATAAAGACGATACTGTTAATTTATCTAAATTACCAAAAGATTACTCACTAACGCCCTTAGAGCGTAAAGGGGTAACCGAGCCTTTAGATGTTGGCATAAGAGCAATAAACAGCTTGTTTAGTGTTGGAAAAGGCCAGCGTTTAGGTTTATTTGCGGGCTCCGGCGTTGGTAAAAGTAAGCTTTTAGGTATGATGACACGTTATACATCAGCCGATGTTGTTATTGTTAGTTTAGTTGGTGAGCGTGGTTGGGAAGTTAAAGAATTTATTGAACAAAGTTTAGGTAAAGAAGGCTTAAAAAAAGCGATTGTTATTGCCTCCCCAGCTGACGATTCGCCATTGTTGCGTATTAAAGCCGCAGAACTAAGCCATCGACTTGCCGCCTTTTTTAGAGATCAAAATTTAAATGTCCTGTTGTTAATGGATTCTTTAACCCGGTATGCGCAGGCTCAACGTGAAATTGGTTTATCAGTCGGTGAGTTACCCGCCTCAAAAGGTTATCCACCTTCGGTATTTAGCAAGCTTACACAACTTGTTGAAAGCTCTGGTAATAGCGAAAAAAGCAAAGGATCAATGACGGCTATTTATACCGTACTTGCAGAAGGGGATGATCAACAAGATCCTATCGCTGATAATGCTCGCGCAATTCTCGACGGACATATAGTGCTTGATCGAACGCTTGCTGAAAAAGGGCATTATCCTGCAATAAATATTGGTGCGTCTATTAGCCGTGTTATGCCTAATATTGTTACACCAGAACAACTTGACTACTGCTATAAATTAAAAAAATTATACAGTCGATATATGCAAGTGCATGAACTAATTCCACTTGGGGCTTATCAGGCAGGAAAAGATCCAGAGCTTGATAGTGCGGTTGCATTGTATCCTGAAATTGAATCGTTTTTATGCCAAGGCCTGAATGAAAAGTTCGACTTTGCGCAGTCGGCAAAGCAGTTAAGTAACGTTATGGGTAAGTTGAATGTTAAATAAGTTTTTAGTAATTCAAAAAAATAAATTAGATGTTATGTTAGCTAAACAAGCCCAGTTACAGCTAAAAAGTTTAGAAGAGCAACAGCGTTTAGCCCAATTACAATTGCATATTGATAGTATGGATAAAAGTAGCCAAATGCGATCTGCGTTAAGTTTGCAAAACTTATCAGGAATGAAAGGCATTTTAAGTGGGCTATCAAATCAGCAAATAGAAAGATTTAAAGACTCTCAACAAGATGAGAAAAGGCAGCAGCAAGCTTGCTTAAAACAAATGAGTTTCACTAAAGGTATTGAAGGTATTGTGAGTAACCGTGTATTAACTAAGCAAGATTATGCTAACAAACAAGAAGAAAAAAACTTAGATGAAATGATAAGCCAAGCATACGTTCGCAAGCTTTATAAATAAACCTACCAAATTAATACCTTTAATTGAATAAGTCTTAACGTGAACTGTCAGGTTCAATTAACAGGACTCAATTCAATTTGACAGTCGCACATGTGCCATCTACGGACATTCAGCATTTGAACTTAGGTCTATATTGATAGTCGCAAATGCCACCAAAGCGGTCATAGATACTTTTAAATAAAGTACCAGTAAAAACTAACACTTCTCTTTATTATCCATTGCTCTAATATGTATAATCAGAATCAGGATGAAGTAAGGCCATACATTTTCTATTATTATGAAAAATCTATTATCCATTCGCTCTTATAGTACAAAACCAACTCGTCACTCACATCACTTTAATCAATTGGTTTTACCCTTACGTGGTGTTATAAATATATGTGTTGGTAATTTCAATGGTAAAGTTGCACCTAGTGAATGTGTTGTAGTTAAAGCCAACGAAGAGCACTTGTTCACTGCTGATACTGAAGCTAGATTTGTAGTCGTGGATATGGAACACCTACCCCTAAACATTTCATCTTCACAATATATTGTTTTTGCGATTAATTCATCTCTTAGAAGTTACTTAACTTTTATCGGAAACCAACTAGAAAACAAAGTTAATACTCAATTAGAGCAGGCAATGTTTGAAATGTTTAGTTTACTGCTTGCAGAGCAACCTTTATTGCCAAAAGTAGATAATCGCATTGGTACAGCAATATCCTTCATAGAACAAAATATTGCATCGCAGCTTCAAATCAAACGCTTGGCTGAGTCTGCTTTCCTGAGTGATACACAGTTTAAGAAACTATTTAAACAACAAACAGGTATGACTGTGATGAAGTACGTAACAAAACTTCGGATGGAAAAAGCTCAAGCTTTACTAACGCACACCGATTATCCGTTACCAATTATCGGTGAAAAAGTAGGTTATAAAGAGCCATCAGCCTTTAGCCGAAAGTTTTCGCAATACTTTGGTCTATCACCAACTAAGTTCAAAAAGTAAACTTAGTCTGAATTGTTAACGATTGCGTCTTAATTGTTAAAAACGCCTTTCATAATTAGCATACTATTTCTGTATTGAAGTTATCATAAACAGGTTTCATTATGGAAAATCATCACGAAAATTTTAAAGGTGTTATTGCCATTATTATTGCTAGTTTTTTGTGGGGAACAACTGGCACCGCAGCAAGCTATTCCCCTGATGTAAGCTCTCTAGCTATTGGTGCATTTTCTATGGGAATAGGTGGAGTCTTACTTGTAATCACAGCTCGAAAAAAGCTACTTATAGATTATAAGGTGATGCTAGAACAACCTAAGGTATTAATATTAGGTGCCGCTTCTGTCGCTATTTATCCATTAGCATTTTATACCTCAATGAGTTTATCTGGTGTTGCCATCGGTACTGTAGTCTCTATAGCTACAGCTCCTTTTTTTGCAGCAATCCTTGAACGTCTAATTAGTAAAAAGAACATATCATTGCAATGGATATTGAGTTTTGTCATTGGAGCGATAGGTATTGCTCTTTTAACGTTAGGTAGAGACCAAAGTAATAATACTGCTTACAGTATTAATCAACAGGGTTTGGGGATTCTTTTGGGTTGTATTGCTGGATTAACTTATGCAGGTTATTCATGGGCAGCAAGGCGTTTAATTGAAAGTGGCGTTCATTCAAAATCGTCCATGTCAGGGCTATTTGGTTGTGCCGCACTATTGTTACTCCCTTCATTATGGTTTACGGGTGATAACTTATTTTCAAGCTCAACTAATGCTTTGGTATCTTTGTATATGGCAATAATTCCAATGTTTTTAGGATACTTATTATTTGGTTTTGGCTTGAATTATATAGATGCAAGTAAAGCAACATTAATAACCCTAATTGAGCCATTAGTTGCAACTATTTTAGCTGTTTTCATTATTGGCGAAAAATTTAAAGTCATTGGTTGGATAGGTGTGGCTTTAGTCTCTCTATGTCTATTGATGCAAACCATCAAACCTCAAAACCAACTAAGATTAGCCTTCAAATCAACTTAGTTATACAGTCTGATATAATTACTGCTTTGGCAAAAAGTTCATAACGCTTTTAGTTGCCAACCATAAGTTAGCGTAAAAATATCAACGGCAGCTTTGAGCTTGAAGCAGTCATACAATGTAAAAAATCCGACTGACTGCATGTCGCTCATATCGGTCTGTCAGATAAAATCTAAACTTATTCGTCAAAACTGTAAGCTCAGATCTGAGCTACTACAATAAAAACTGAGCGCTCTAACAACAGTTCCTACTTTATTGTTACACTATCTGCAAAGTAATTTAGAGTAAATAGCTGTGCTGCCGGTTCAAGACATATATCAACAACTTGTTACTACATTACAAAGTAATCCTATTACATTATTACAAGCCCCACCTGGTGCGGGTAAGTCTACGTGGTTGCCGCTCCAGCTTATGCGCGATGGGCACTTTAAACGTATTGTAATGTTAGAACCTCGCCGATTGGCTGCGCGGAATATTGCCAGTTATTTAGCAAAGTGCCAAAACGAGAGCGTTGGGCAAAGTGTGGGCCTACGCATTCGTGGTGAGAGCAAAGTCAGCAGTAATACGCGCCTTGAAATAGTGACCGAAGGCATGCTGACACGCATGCTACAAAACGACCCAGAATTAAGTGATATTGATTTACTGATATTTGATGAATTTCATGAGCGCTCAATTGCTGCCGACACTTCACTGGCGTTTGCACTAGAGACCCAAAGCGCATTGCGTGAAGATTTAATCATCATGCTTATGTCGGCAACGCTTGATAGTGAGCGTTACACTGCGTTTTTTGATTGCCCTGTCATTCAATCAAATGGTCGCAGCTACCCAATAGACGAAGTATATATACCCATAAAAGATGAAAGCCGCTGGCTTGATGCAATTCCTGGAATTATAAAAAAAGCGCTTGATGAGCACACAGGCAGTGCATTAGTATTTTTACCTGGGCAGTTTGAGATACTACGTGTACAACAAGCACTCACTGATTTACCCAATAATTGTACGGTAGCAACGCTATTTGGCGAGCAAGATAAAGCTAATCAGCAAGCTGCTATTGCCCCCGCGCCAGAGGGCATGCGCAAAGTAGTGCTTACTACTAATGTGGCCGAAACCAGTTTAACTATTGAAGGCATACGTATCGTAATTGACAGCGGTAAACGCCGTGCAGCGACCTTTAATTTAAAAACAGGGGTTACTGAGCTCACAACACAAAGTATATCGCGCTCGTCTGCTGTGCAGCGTGCAGGACGTGCAGGGAGAATAGAGCCAGGCATTGTTTATCGAATTGGCTCAAAGCAAACCTTTGAGCGGCGCAATAGCCACGACAACCCCGAAATACTAACATCAGACATAAGCCAGCTTATGCTTGAGGCAAAGCAATGGGGGGCCAGTATTGATGAGCTAACCTTGCTCGATAAGCCCACTGAGCAGCAATGCGAGCAAGCAAGTAACCTGCTTAACATGCTAGAAGCTATTAATAGCAAAGGTAAGCTCACACCGCTTGGTAGTAAAATGTTAGGTTTTGGTGCTGATATTCGTTTGGCGCATATGCTATTAAAAGCACAAATACTTGATGACCAACTCCCTGGTATTTTTAGGCTCGCTATTTATTTAGTGGCATTACTTGAGAGCCGAGTAAATAGTGCAAACGAGTTAAGCTTAGCGCTACATAGCCAACAGCAACGTCCGCATCCGGTATTTAAACAACAGTTAAAGTATTGGCAAAGCCGCTTAAAAGTAAAAGACGAAAACAGCGAATTAAATACGCATTATATTAGTTTGCTGGTGGCATTGGCGTATCCCGATCGTATTGCTAAAAAACGCGGTAATGGTTATCTGCTTGCCAATGGTGCAGGCGCTGAGCTGAACAACGATTACTGGCACAACGACGACTACCTAGCTATCGCCACAATGGGCGGACACAAAGGCGGACGTATTTTTGCAGCCACCGCGCTCAACCCCACTGAATTACAACAATATTTACCGCATTTATTTAGCACGCTTACCCGCTGCGAATTTGACGAAAAAACCGCACGCTTTATTCATCAAGATGAAGTAAAGCTCGGTGCAATTGTGCTTTTAAGCCAACCAAGTAAACAAAAACTAGATAAGAGTGAGCGTGCAAAAGCATGGCTTAATTTATTTTCAAAACAGGGGTTTTCACTGTTTAATGAACAACAAGAAAGTGAGCAGTTACTTACTCGAATGAGTTTGGCAAGTAGTTTTATGCCCAATGATTTTGTGCAGATAACAGAGCAACAACTGATTGACAATGCAGGGCAGTGGCTAGGCGCATTTTTAGAAGATATTAAAACCTTAGAACAACTTAAAAAGTTTAATTACTTTGAAGCGCTGCAAAATTGTTTTGATTGGCAACAGCAATCGCGATTGAAACAATTATTACCACTGCGCTTAACCGTACCGAGTGGTTCAAATATTAAAATAATATACCAGCTCGACGGTCCAGCAAAACTCAGTGTGCGCATGCAAGAAGTGTACGGTTTAACCAATACGCCGATACTAGCTAATGGCAAATTGCCGTTACTTATGGAGTTATTATCGCCAGGTAAACGCTCACTGCAACTTACCCAAGACTTAGCACACTTTTGGGCTAGCAGTTACCGTGACGTGCAAAAAGAAATGAAAGGTCGCTATCCTAAGCACTTTTGGCCAGACGACCCTGCAAATAGTGTGGCAACCAATAGAGTAAAAAGTAAAATGTGAGTATTTTAACATTTAGCGCAGGTGTTATTTTTAAGTGTTACATCAAGTAAGTTACCTTGTGAATCAATGGCAAAGTCACAGCAACTATTAAATAGTTGATGTAATTTTTGGCGGCTTAATTTTACTCGTGATTTTAGTGTTGAATAATTAATGTTGTTGTTTTTTGCATATTCTTTTTGCGAAACGCCTTCTATTTCAATCGCGTTCAAAAGAGTTGCGTCATCCTCTGATAGTGCATTTATAAAAGGCTGTATACAACGGCTAAGTTCAGTGATTATTTGGGGTTCATCTTGCCCATACCACAGTGAATCTGAGTCTATAGTACGCGTTTTATGATTACGCCTATAAAAGTCGATTACCGCATTATTCGCTATTTGAAAGAGCCAAGATTTTACTTTGCTTGGCTCTTTGACTTTGTTTAAATGTTGGTAAGTTTTTATGAGTATATCTTGCATTAAATCGTCAACATCACTCGGGTTAGCAATTTTGCTGTGCAAAAAGGCTTTTAAGCTCGTTTGATATTGTGACCAGATAATTTTTATATCCAATTTATATCTCCGCATAACTAAAGCGATGCACATATACATCGCTTTGTGATAATTAGTTACACCCTCTTAGTCGCAGCAACTATTAGTGCTGCAGTGGTTGTTTTCAACACACTTGTTAGCAGCTAAAAAGGTATTAGTTAAATAAAATTGGCTAAAGCGCTCAGTAAAATCCTTGCTTACTGTTTTTTCAACTAAGCCAGTATTTAATATGTTGTGCTGCCAAGCTTGTGCTTTAGGTAAGCAGCATAAAAAATCATAGCCACTGTGCATTTTAATTATAGCCGCACGATGTAAAAGCGGTAGCCAAGCAATGTCTACTTTACTAAGCTGATCTGATTTAAAATACGCAGAGGTGCCCGTTAGTTGCTTTTCGATAGTTTGAAACGCTTTTTTGAACTTTTGACTGCGTTCTTCAAAGGTTACTTCGTCTTTACTTCTCATGGTTGAACATTGAACTAAATAATGCTTAGAGGCTAGATAGCTCCATGCGCGGTCCAGTGCTTTTTCCTCATTTGAAAGTGAACCTTCGAGTGGGAAAAACTCATCATCTATGTACTCTATAATAGCGTCAGATTCAAACAAAGCAGTACCATTTTGTGTAATTAACACAGGGACTTGGCCATTAGGTGAAAGCGCTAGAAACCATTGAGGTTTATTTTTTAAGTCAATATATTCGATTTCGTACGGTATATTTTTAGCTGCTAATGCGCCAGTGACACGTTGCACAAAAGGGCATATTTCAAAGCTTACAATTTTAATCATTTTAACTACCTTAGCGTTTATAAGTTTACCTATTAGACGAAGTAAGATTTAAAAAGACGAAATTAATTTTAGCTATCGGTTATTTATACTAATTATGCAATTATAAGTTTTAAAAAATCTGTAAATACCATTTAATAAGGAAGAAAAGTGAAATATATAGGCCCACTATTTTTATTTGTAATGAGCTTTGTGGCTCAAGCTGAAGAAGCATTTGATTTAAACGCGTTTGCGCAGCAGTACTATAAAACAATGACCGCCACACAAGCACCTAACGCAGGTACTAAAGAGCTCGAGGCTTACCTTGCATTGTTAACTGATGACATTGGCAATCAGCATATCCCGTATCAGCCTGATGATTCACGTACTCCCGATGGCAAAGAACAAATGCGCAAAGGCATGAGTTTTTACCTAGGTGCACATACGTTTTATAAAAGCACACTGCTTAATACATTTGTGTTTAATAATACTGGTTTTGCGATTCGTTATAAAAACGATGTAAAAGGTATTCACCCGCAAAATAAACAACCAATAGAATATACCTCTACAATGCTGGACGTAATCGAAATTGAAAACGGTAAAGTGGCGATGATCCGTAAGTACCATGAATAAATACTGTTAAGCATTTATTCATGGTATTAATATTTTTTGATAATTACTTTTTTGGGTGGTAATTGACTTTTTTAAAGGCATCGTAAACAGCTAAGTGTAGAGTTTCGGTATAATCTAGGTTTTCAAAATACTTAAATTGCACTTGGCTTTTTTTGTTAAGAATAGGCGCTATTTTTTTGTGTAATTGCCTTGCTAGACCTTCCATTAGTTCGCCTTCTTTACCAACGCCAATATAAACCGATTGTGGAAAAGTTTTTGGTTCAAAAGGGCCGTTTAGTAGCTGATTATCGGCCCACCATAAGCTTGGACTAATTATTACGTAATGATTAAACATAGCTGTATGATTAAATAAAATATCGGTGGCAAAAAGCCCACCGAGCGACTGACCAATTAAAGTACTCGTTGAGTTTGTGCGGTATGTTTTATTAATTAGCGGGCGTAGTTCATCGTTTATAAAATGAATAAACTTTTTTGAGCCGCCATGCGTTGGTAAATCTTTTATATCAAGCGGGTGACTACTTGCTGACGTTAAGTCGTGTTTACGATCTATATTCGCAATACCCACAACAATGCTTTCAGGCATGTGATTTATCGACGAAAAAGAGGCAAATTGTACAAGCCCTGCAATATGGATAAAGTCTTCATCTTTTGAGCCATCAAGCAAGTAAATAACGGGGTAATGTTTTTCTGTATTCTGTTGGTAACTATTTGGCAGGTAAACGTTTATAATGCGTTGCTGGCTAAGTGTTGTTGAATTAAGTGTCAGGGTTTCGCCAATGCTAAAAGGCTCAATTTTAACCTTTTCTGCGTAGCTAAAAGCGCTAATGGTTAAACATATTATTGCAAATAAACTTAGAGTTTTATTTTTCATAGGGCTGCCTTTAGTTATTATTGTTAAAGTTTAGACTTCTTTTCCGCCGTGTTTTTCTGCTAAGTCGTCAAGTTCAGCTGAAGTGTAATCAAATCCGCCTTCATCAGACGTATAAGTTACTTTAACGCTATCCCCACCATTAAATAAGCGAGTTTTCACCTCGTTTACTGACCAATTTTTTAGCACATGCACAAATCGGTTAGCAATTTGTGATGATTCAAAACGATAGCTAATTTCTGTTTTCATAAATAATAAAGCTCTGGCTATTTTTACCCCCGCAGTGTGTGCATTTTATATAGATAGTCAAGTTTCAATGGTAAAAATAAAGGGTTAAATTGTAAGTTTTGTAGTTTAGTCACTATGTGGCGCACTTTGAACTTGTAGGTGTTTTTTCAAACTTATATCATTTTGATCACACAACATTGGACTTTTTTGTGTAATTAGTCGCTAATAGTAATCTAAAAGTATTTATTAACAGTACTAAACTGTTTAAAAATAACAATCACATAGTAGCGGAGCAATTTGATGAAAATATTAGTGAGTTTGGTGAGCTTAATCGCCTTTTTATTGGTTGTACTACCAGGCCCTTTATATAAGTTTGGTATTGTAGAACTAGGAACTGCATTTACAGGTTTTCGGTTTGCTGTTTATGCCGGTGGCGCTGCGCTTGCGCTGCTTTTACTACAAGTTATATTTAAGCGTAAAACAGTAACATTTGGTAGTGCAGCGATTGCTGTTGTATTTTCGGCGGTTGCCATTGCTATGCCTTTAAATATGATGAACACAGCTAAAAGTGTGCCACCAATACATGATATTTCTACCGACTTAGTTAATCCGCCTAAGTTTGTCGCTATTGCACCACTTCGTGCTGATGCACCAAACCCAGTGGCTTATGCCGGTGAAGAAACCGCAAACCAACAACGTAAAGCTTACCCTGAACTAGTTACATTAAACTTTGTTCAATCAAAAGCTGATTTAATCGTAGCTACAGAGCAAGCGGTTAAAAATTTAGGTTGGGAGCTTGTTAATGTTGATGCTAGCTCAGGGCTTGTAGAGGCAACAGATACAACAACATGGTTTGGTTTTAAAGACGATGTGGTTGTGCGGATCAATGATGAAGGTAGCCAACGTTTTGTTGATATTCGTAGTAAATCACGTGTAGGGCGAAGTGATCTGGGAAAAAATGCACAGCGTATTCATACATTAATTAACGAGATAAATGCAGAGCTAACGAAGTAGCGCATTTTTAGTCAAAGTAATACCAATTTTATTAAAAACATGGTCATTTTAGCGTATTAAATAACTCACTAACGACGTTAAAAATTATTTATATAGAACAACTATGTATCATAATTTTAGCCTTGTTATTGAGCTATTTTCTTATCGCTATAATAGATCACTAATTTAATGCAA